>CAMOSA010000009.1 GCA_946624335.1 uncultured Prevotellaceae bacterium | reverse complement strand
CACCATGGGCTATGCCTTCGGCCGTCTGTCCGGTCCCACGGGTATCGTGGCCGATGCGGGCGACATCATCTATATCTACGTCGGTGCCTCGCCTAAGGTAGGCACGACGTTGCAGCTCGAGGCTGTCAGCACCGACGGCGTCTCGGGCAACCATCCCACGGGCGACCTGACGGCGCTGCGCCAAGGCCTCAATATCTTCCGCTTCAGCGAGCAGAAGATGCTCTACGTCCTGCACCAGCTCACCTCCACGCAGAAGAACCTGGCCGACTACCCCGACATCCCGATTCACATCGAGGGCGGACAGCTCAACGGCTACTGGGATGCCACGCGCGGCATGACCAATGACGACTGGAAACTGCTGCAGCAACAGCTGCTCAAGGCTAGTCCCTTCGTCAACCTGAAGACGACGCACCTCGTCTTCCAGATGGACTATGACCTGGTCAAGGCCGCTGAGCCCAACGAGATGGAAGGCCTGATGCGCGTCTGGGACAAGATCGTCGAGAATGAGGAGCGCTATATGGGCGTCGAGGACTTCGAGGGACGCTTCAATAATGTGTGGAACGCCTTCAGCGGCGCCAGCTCCTATATGCACGCCACGACACGCGGCACCTGGTACTCCGAAGGCACCATCTCCACCGTCATGAACTATAGGAAGCTGACCACTGAGGCCGGCAACCTGTGGGGCCCGAGCCACGAGATCGGCCACAACCACCAGGGCAGCATCAATGTCATCGGCACGACGGAGAGCTCCAACAACCTGTTCTCCAACATCAATACCTTCGAGTCCGGCATCCTCAACTCACGCCGCTATTATCCGCACCGCAACTTCGAGTATATGGCCGACGGCACGCCTTGGCTGCAGCGCAATATATGGATGACGACAGGTATGTTCTTCCAGCTCTACCTCTACTTCCACGCCGCCCACCACGACGACAACTTCCTGCCCAACCTCTTCCGCAAGTTGCGTGAGAAGCCCATCAACAAGGGCACCTGGAACGGCTCCACCTCATGGACGTCAACAAGCGGTGAGAGCGGCACGGGCTGTTACATCGCCTCCGGCGCCAACGACTACCTGCACCTGGCCAAGATGGTGTGTGACGTGGCCCAAGCCGACCTCAGCGAGTTCTTCGAGGCATACGGTATGTTCATCCCCGTCGATAAAATGCACGTCGGCGACTACAACAACTGGCTCGTCACGACGACGCAGGCCCAGATCGATGCCGCAAAGCGCTATATGCAGAAGTACGAGAAGAAGCTCGGCAACATCATGTTCATCGACGACCGCGTCATCAAGAAGAAAGCCGACCCCGACAATATCTTCGGCTGCGTGCCCGCCTCCGACGGCTACAAGCGTGCCAACGGTGAGTACCCCTACCTGATGGCTTCCGAGACATCGGCCTACGTCGGCGGCGACTACGAGGACTACACCGACGATGCCGAACCCGTCACCGACGACTACTACAAGCTCACCAACAACGGCAAGACCATCATCTTCTACGGCACCAAGAACTATGCCGGACATAAGTTCTACGACGCCGAGGGCAACTTCATCTGGGCCACCAACAAGCGCTCGACGTCCCTGCCGCAGTTCATCATCGACCTCGGCATCGAGAACGTCACCATCATGACCGCCAACTACGACATGACCGACACCCTCTGCACCGACACCAAACCCGGTGAAGAAGTAGGTATCGCCGACCTTGAGGCTGGCGACGTCGTGAGCGGCAAGAACGTCTATGACCTTACCGGACGTCGTGTCGACCAAGTCACCCGCGGCCTCTATATCGTCAATGGTAAGAAAGTCATGGTAAAATAATCCGACATGAAACCCAAAAACAATAAACGTCAGCCTCTCCCCTCCCCGAAGGGAGGGGCTGACGTGTTGAAAAAAAAGGCGGTGCCGGACGCTTCAAAGCGTCTGGCTCCTCAGCGCCGCATCGATCGCCGTTGGGGCTGGCTGCTGTTCTTCGCCATGGCGTGGCTGTGGGCCTCATGGTGGATGGGCGACACGCTGCGCGTGGCTCGCGAATGGTCGTTCGTGGCTGCCGACTCGACGCTGATGCACTGGCTGTGGCAGCAGTCGTTCGGCTCGCTGTGGATTGCCGGCCGCTGGTTGCTCACGCTCTATCGCTGGCCCCTCGTCGGTGGCCTCGTGATAGCCGCTCTGATGACCCTCGCCTCGTGGCTCGTCGGCTACTGTCTGCGCCTGCGTCCCGCCTCACGCTGGCATTGGCTCAGCTATCTGCCTGCGGCGGCCTGGATGACTTGGATGTCGTGGAAAGGTGTTAACATCTACTACCACGGCGAAGCAGGCGTGCTGCCCGGTGTCTTGCTGCTCGGCATTGTCGTGTGCGGCATAGATGCTGTCATCATCCGTTCGTTCAAGTCGGGTCATCATAGCACAGACGATGTCTACTCCGTCTCGCCGCGTCGTGCTGCATTAGAGGTGCTCTACCTCGTCGCCGTCTTCGTCATCCCTGTGCTCGTGACGCAGTTGCGCCACCCTTGGCAGCGTCCCGTCACGCAGATGCAGGTTCAGCTGCTGGCCGAGGACTGGGACGGTATGGCCGCCACGGCACGCCGCCACGGCCACCTCAGCTACCGTCCATTGGCAGCCTACTACGCCATCGCCCTCGTCCACAACGGTCACCTCACCGACCAGATGTTCGACATCCGTCTCGACTACGATTCACTCAGGATTCATAGCTGGGGAGGAGCCAAGGATATAGGCACCAACTACTACCTCATCGACTGCGACTATCATGCCGGTCTCTTTCGTGCCGCTGCCCACAAGGCTATGGAGAACCTGACGATGAACGGCCCTACGCTCTACACGCTGAAGCACCTGACGCGCCTGGCGCTGCTCGACCATAACTGGGCGCTTGCTCGCAAGTACCTCTTTATCTTGAAGCAGACGCCCTTCGAGGGCGACTTCGTCAGGCGCTACGAGGCGATGCTCGGCAAGCCCGAAGCCGTCGAGGCAGACCCCGTCTTCGCTCAGCTGCGTAAGACCGAGCCGGTGACCGACGTCTTCGAGAATATGTTCGAGGAGCCGACGTTCCTGGGCTACACCTGTGCCTTGGCTGCCGGCCGTTCGATCGAGGCGCTGCACCAGAGCCTCATGGCCTGCCTCTACAGCAAGCGTATGCCCGACTTCCTGATGCGCTGCCAGCCCCTCGTGGGCACGACGCCGCCACGCACCATCGCTGAGGGTCTGACGACACAGTGCGCCAAGGAGCCCAACGTGCTCAAGGCTTTCCCGCAGTTGCAGATGAGCGTCCAGAGCTACCGCGCCTTCCTGCAGACCGTGCAACCTTATATGAAAGACCGTGCGCGGGGCGGCGATGAGCTCTTCGACAGCTATCGCGGCTATTACCCCTACTATTATTTCTTCGGTAACCTCAAGGCTACCCGCAAGCGTGACACGACCGAGGTCGTCACGTCCAGCGCGGGTGTCAATTGATCCATTAAGAACTGAGAATCATGATATTCGAAGAGAATATGAAGGCCTTGCCCCATTCCTTTCGGCGAACAGTCGCCAGCCTTGTCCGGACGTTCGGTGAGGCGGCTGCCCTTGTAGCGCTACTCGTCGCTTTCGCCTCCTGTTCGTCACGTCCAACCTCGGTGCCTGCTACCTTCACTGCGTTGAAGGACACGGCCGCCATCTTCCCCGACTACATCGGCGTCACCATACCGCCCAATATCGCCCCGCTGAACTTTATGATCAGCGATGCCGACGCCGATGCTTTTGTCGTCGAGATGAAGGGCGCCTCTGCGTCACTCGTCAGCGGAGCTGCCGAGGACGGCAAGCTCGACCTCGACTCGGTGGCCTGGCGGCAGTTGCTGACCGAGGCCAAGGGCACAACGCTGACCGTCAATGTCTACGCACAGCGAACGTCGGGCTGGGTGCGTTACCAGCCTTTTACCATCGCGGTGGCTGAGGAGCCCATCGACGGCTTCCTCTCCTATCGCCTCATCGAGCCTGGCTATGAGCTCTACCGCCAGATCGGCCTCTATCAGCGCAACCTGACGACCTTCGACGAAGCCGTCATCTACGAGAACAACCGCACGTTCGATGATGATGACAACCATTGCGTCAATTGCCACAACTATCAGGCTTACGACACCGAGCGTATGCTCTTCCACGTCCGTGCCAGCCACGGCGGGACCGTCGTCACTCATGGCAGCGAAGCACATAAGATAGCCATCAAACACGACAGCATCCTCGGCGCCGGTGTCTACCCCTCGTGGCATCCCACGCTGCCCCTCGTCGCTTTCTCGACGAACAAGACGGGGCAGGTCTTTCATATGTATCACCCCGAGAAGATCGAGGTGCTCGACGAGGCCTCCGACCTTCTGCTCTACGACGCCGATGCAAATGTTGTCAGTATTGTCTTGCGCACCAGCGACTCGCTCGAGACTTTCCCCTGCTGGTCACCCGATGGCAAGCGCCTCTACTACTGTTGCGCTGCTATGCCCGCCTCGCTGCTCGAGGACTATAGCGAGCGACGCCTCGCCTTGTGCTATGACAGCCTGCTCTATGACCTCTATTCCATGGCCTTCGACCCCGCCACGCGCACCTTCGGGCCTCCACGCCTCGAGGTGAATGCTTCTGCCGAGCATAAGAGTGTCAGCGTGCCGCGCGTCAGCCCTGATGGACGCTACCTGCTCTACACGCTCGGTGACTATGGACAGTTCCATATCTGGCACAAGAGTGCCGACTTGTGGGTGAAGGAGATCAGTGATGAGCCTGGTGAGGGCGAGGACCTCGAACGTCAGCGCCCGCTCACGGCGGCCAATGCGGCCGATCAGCCCGACAGCTACCACTCATGGTCATCCAGCGGACGTTGGATAGCGTTTGCCAGTCGCCGCGACGACGGCAACTTCTCGCGTGTCTACATCACCTACTTCGACGAGCACGGGCAAGCACACAAGCCTTTCCTGCTGCCGCAGCGCGACCCCGAGTACAACCTGTTGCTGCTCAAGAGCTTCAACGTGCCGGAGCTGACTCGCTCTGCGGTCCGAGTCTCGCGCGAGACCTTAGACCATGTCGTCTTGCACACCGAGGCAGAGACAGCAACTTACCGTTGACACCGCAGCTGCACCTATCCGGCGACCCCTCCAGGGTCGTTATATAGGCTTATACTTCTGCATACACCCATACACCCATAAATACACCCAAAATACACCCAAAATTAGGGCGGCAGTCCATTGAAATACAAGACATTAAACGCATTTGGGTGTATCGGTGTATGCATTTTGCCTATTTTTCACGCAAAGCCGAGCTGTCTATTACTGATCCTACAGTCAGAAGAGGTAGTGGAGGCCGACGAGCAGATTGAGGCGGACGGTGCCGTCGTTGACCACCTGCCCGTCCTCGCCGACCTCCTGTACGATATTGAACTGCGTGGTGGTCATGTGGAAGTCGGCGCCGATGCCCCAGTGCTCGTTGAAGCGGTACTCGGCACCCAGACGTGTGAGGAAGCCGATGCCGTTCTCGCCGTAGGGCTCAGCTATCTCCTTGAAGGGGCGTGGCTTGTAGAGGGGCCATGCCTTGACGGCAGGGTAGCTCATGTCGCGGCTGCGGACATAGCCCATACCAGCCGCTACCTCTATGCCGAAGTGCTTCCATCCGCGATAGGCAAAGACGAAGCTCGGGCCGATGTAGTGGTGGGTGAAACGGCCGTAATCATTAGAGAACCAGGTATTGCTGAAGGTGTAGTCGAGACCGACGCCGATGCCGATGCCCCACAGGTGCTGATAGCTGGCAGCCACATCCACGCCGGCCTTGCCCTTCATCTCCAGCCGCCCGTCCTCGGCAATGCCGCCCTCCCATGTCGGGACGAGTATGGGGACGTAGATGTCGGAGGGGACCAGCGAGGGCCCGATGCTGAGCTTGAACACATTACGCGGTCGTCTGTCCTGTGCGGTCGCCTTGCCTGAGCCGCACCATGTCAACGCTGCCATCAGAGCAGCCATCAGAACTGTTCTATTCATCTTTTTGTGATTATTTATTGTGATATCTTTTTAAGGATACACCACCGTCCAGTCATGCTCCTCGAGCCACTCGCGGGTCAGCTCGTAGCGGCGAAGTTCGAGATGGTAAGGCCCAATGTTGGGCTGTGGATCTTAAGAAATAATCCTATGTTTTTCTAAAAGAGAAAGAAATGCAGACTCTGCTTCTGTAGAATCTTGATATAAAGAGATTTCGATTAAATAGCCTCTTTCATCCAAGTCATAGACAATCCAAGCACTATTATCTACGACTTCTTCGACGACATACTGAAACTCCATTGTGCCTCTAACACCAATGTTTATGTATAGTGCATCACACTTCCATTTGGCTAAAGAGAAGTTAATTTGATGCCAAAAAGGAATGTCTTTATTGGCTCGCCTGTAAACCTGTTTTTTAAGTTCTCTTATATTCATAGTTCATGTGGAAATAGATTATCTGTTATATGATGAAAATCAGAGTTCAATGAACCGACGGATCGACCAGGCTCATGATGCTGCCCTGATAGTCGCGCCGAGGTGACTATTGGACGTCACGTTCATGCCGTGAGCCCATGTGCTGATGACCATAGCCACCAGCACCACCATCATTATCGTCATGCACCTCTTCATTTCTGACTGCAAAGTTAACCTTTCCTACCTATATATACACACGATTCGATGAAAATATTACAACTTATGAGTGTTTTTTTCACTCTTTCACTCTTTCACTCTTCACTCTTTCACTCTTCACTCTTTCACTCTTCACTTTTCACTTTTCAACGTTTCCGCTCGAGCTCTGCTCGCTTCGCTCTGCGAAGAACTTTTCAACCTTTCACTTTCCTGTGACATGTGCGGTACTTTTGAAACAAAAAAATAAAAAAACGCTGAAGCCCATGCCAGGGTATAACAACCACTATCCCATCACAGTCGAAAATCCCCGATGAAATGGGCGTTTTTGATGTTTAAAGGGTGATTTCTCTGACGAAGGTCTGGCTGCCGCGTGGGGGAGACTAAAGACCCACCCCCGACCCTGCCTCACGTGCTTAGCGCCGACTGCTGCGATTAGGTGAACCTATCTTGCATTCGTCGAGCACTGAGAAGGCCACTTCGGTAAAGACACTCAGTCTTTACCTCGTAGCCACCCGTCAGGGAGGGGGGCCAGAGGACAAGTCAATTTTTACTTTTTAATTCATTTTTTCTCTTTTAATTTTTAAATCCCCGCAGGGGCTTACTTCCCCGCAGGTGCCGTTCTCTTTAAATTTTTAATTCCCACTCACCTCACCACCATCTTCCTATTTTCTACAGGCTCTTCCTAAGTGTGCGGAAATGCCAATTTTGAACACACCTTCGGCACCATAACCAGCTTCCATGAAGAATCGGACGGGGCCGTTGCTGAAGTCTACTCCAAGTGCCGTGACTTGATAAGCAAACAGGAATTTGTCCTCAGTAATATCATGTTCTATCCTTGTATCACGTTCCCAATAAGTATAGTTACGATGGCAGTAATATGCTCCTATACCACCCCTGCTGTACATACTGATATGACGGTTTTGCAACCATTTATATTGTATCGTTGGCATAGCAAAGAAGGTGCGTGCCGATGCCGAAGCATCTTTTAACCCTTCTTCTTCCCATTGCTTAGAGTCACTGTAATGGAGTGAGTTTTGGCCGGGCATTGATGTCCATCCAGCAGAGGCACCGATGCCCAAACGATCATTCGGGTGATAAGAATAGTGGCCGTTTAGCGTTAACGCCGGAAGATAGTCATCGAAAATATAGCCTTCAATCTGTAGCTTTTCGCTCGTGTTCCTTACAAAAGAGTCATTATGTCTATAAAGCTTAGTCCTGTCAACGACTCCAATGGATAGTCCAAACTCATGGCGGTGAAAACTGTCACGATGATATTTGAAAGGGTTAACGGCATGAACCTCAATCATCGCACACATAATGAAAAAAAGAGAAAGGCAAATAAAACGATATCTCATTTTTGAAGTAAGTTAAAGGAAACAACTATAGGACAGCCGTCTTTTATCGATACTGCGATTCTTGGACGAACAAAAGTTTCATCTGTTGAAGGACTTCTGTATGCCTTTGAGATGTACCAATTCTTATTCGTCGGAGAGGATTCTGCTTCCACAATAAATCCATTATGTGTGATGCGATGAATCTGGGTAAAGGTCGACTGGATGTTTTCGTCCATTCTTCCGAATATGTTGCCATCTAAAATCTGTATAGAATACCGCGACGACATGCTAGGCTTTAGCTCTATAAATGCTGATTTTACCCAGTAGCCACGCTGTGCATACGTCGAGAGAGAGAATAATATGAAGGCGTATAATAAAATCCTTTTCATGGGAACAAATGCATTATTATTTACAATAGTTTATTTTTTGGCAAGTAATTGAAGGCTTATCGGTATCGGTCAGTTGGATTAAATCTTTCTCGTATTTAATTATATGTATTTCAATAATGTCTCCAGCTTGGACAGAAAGTCCATTAAGATCAGACTCGTAGAATGTAATCCGCCATACATAATCCGATTCAAGAGCCCAGGCAGATACCATCCCATTGTTGATATCTTTAATTTCTACTTTTATGCAGCCTTCGGTAATAGGGTCTGAATCTTTGTCAGAGCATGAAGGCAACAGTACAGATGTGGCCGAGATAGAGACCATAAGGATGAGAGTTGAAAGAATTTTCTTCATGATGATTTAGTTTGTTGATATGGCAAAAGTTTTGTCTGAATAATTTTGAAAAGGATTGAACCCGCTCATCCCATCGGAGCCCAAAATCTCCGATGAAATGGGCGTTTTTGATGTTCAGAGGGTGATTTCTCCGACGAAGGTCTGGCTGCCGCGGATGAGCATACTCACATTATATGCTCAACAAATATAAGTCGGCCTGTGTGTGCGTCGACTGCCGCAAAAGTGACTTCGCCGTGTGACACCGTGTCAGCGTTATTGCTTTTCGTACTGACATAGTATACGAGTGTGGGGATCCACTGCGTGCCATCTGGTTTCATCATGATTCCCAGGTGAGGCGTTTCATAAATCCCCTTGACCGATTGTCCCAGGTAAGAGGCCAAAATCATACGGGCGGCATAGGGACGGATGGTAGGCTCAAGGTTGAGTCCTTCTATCGGGTAATAGGTCCCTATGGCCTTTTGCATAACGCCCTGCCCGTCGTACCAGAAACCATATTGCGCCACTTCGTATTCACCGTACTTCTGCGTGTAGACTTCCATCTCTTCGTTTCCGTCCGTCTTGACGAATTGCGCTGCAGCCTCCTGCCCGAAGAATCTGGTCAGGTAGGCTTGGCCATCGGTCGGTGGCTGCTGCAGGGTGATGTCTTCGAACACCACCTGCGTCACCACACCCCGTCCGTCCTTCTGTATGCGCCATCCGTCGACGGTCTCTTCGGTCGTTGCAGCCTTGATGGCTGCCATCGTTTGCTGTTCCTGTTCAAAGAAGGAGCTGCCGACAAATTCCGGCGTCTGGTGCAGCAGCTGCTTCTCCCCGTCGGTCAGCAACGTCTCTTCCTCGGCAATGATCTCTTCGGTGGTCTCCTTGTCGTCGCAAGAGAGCGTGAAAAGAAAGGAGAAGGCCATAAGAATAGCCATAGATAAGTACTTACTCTTGTTCATGATTCTTTTATTATTTTGATTTTGTTCTATCTGACACCCTTCATGTGTGGAGCCAAGGTCGATCGCTGTCAATCGATTGTTCCTTCGCTACCCCAAAGGGGGGCCAGAGGACCGGCCATTTTTACTTTTTAATTCATTTTTCTCTTTCCTCTTTTAATTTTTAATTCCCACTCACCTCACCACCATCTTCCGTCCATCCTTGATATAGACTCCCCGTGGCAATTTTCCATTGCCCATTTTCCATTGTCCATTGTTTATAAGGCGGCCTGAGAGGTCATAGCATTTACCATTCAATGATTTACCATTTACTATTTGTTGAGCGGGGGTGTCGTGGATGGCCGTGGGGACATCTGTCGGGTCGTGAAGAATCAACCCCCAGTTTTCAAAATATGGATAGTATAAGGCGGCGTGCATGGCTTCCACATATATTGGGTTAGATTGCTTCTGGTCTATCGGGTAGCATTTGCTATTCTGGGAATAATAGGCTATGGCGGAATAGGACGACCCGACGAAGGCACATTGATTGAGTTCGTCGCAAACCATCACGACGGTGTCTTGGCGTAGATCCATATTCGTGAGTGCAACACTTTCGTTTCTGTCGGGAATGAGGATGTAAGGGCAGTAGGCTTTCGGAGCGAATTCGCGTTCGAAAACAATGTTACCATCTTCAACGCGGTCTAATTGGAAATAGCGCCCCAAACTCTTATCAGGAATTACGGGCAACATTATCGTGCACAGTTCACCGGCCTTGAATGATAGCGTGTTGTACAGTTGGAAGTCTTTTGTCGCAGAGAGATTGAATATCGAGATGGGGAACGACACGGAAAGGTATCCTCTGGCCGATGTCATATCGTCCGCTGTAACTTTTAAGCTGTATTTGACTTCCGAATCCCATGTCTCTACAACTATTTTATAGTGCCCGTCGGAATCTGTGAGGTACTCTTTATCTCCGTTTACGGTCAATACGGCATTAGCAAGAGGATGTCCGTCCTGATCGCGAACGTAGCCTTCCTGTTCATACCTGTTCATCGGGCGTTCTGCCAGTCGGATCTTCACGCGAACTTTTCTGTACAGATAGAGCTTGTCCGTCTGGCAGTCGTATCGGAAGGGGCACACCTTAACCATGAGTTGTCGTACAAAGCACAGATAGTCGAACTCGTCGGACTTTGCAGCCAGCTCATGTAGTGATCGCCCTAATGTCCTGCCTGGTCCCCTGTATTGGAAGGCATAGCAAGGCTGCAGCGGTGAATCCTTGCCATAGGGGATGGAAGCACTTTCGTCGCCACGGAGCTGCGGATGCTCCATGAACAGCACTTCATCCTCCAGCTCGCAGCTGACACAGTCGGCTGTAGCTATCCTCTCATCCTGCTGTAGCGTGAAGATGGGTGACCAGGCCATGAGCCACGTATGCTCTCCTGTCCATTGGGCAAATAAGGTGAAAGTCGGGTCATCGGGATAGTTAACATGAACGAAGGCATTAAGTCCGCGGCTGGTTGTTTCCGTCGTGAAATCGGCCTCACTGAAGACCATCGTCGTATCAATGACTCGATACGGGGTCTCGTCCTGTGCCCAGGCTCCCATGTTGGCGAGCAGGCATATCGTCAAGAGTATGCTTATTCGTTTCATAACGGTACGTTTTATAGGTTCTACGTTGCAAAAGTAATTTATTTCCCAGTTCAAGACAAATTTTTTCAAGAAAATGTTGTTGGGCGTCACCTTTACTGCTCTTCCGCCTGATGATAAATATGCTGGATGGTCGGGTCAATGACCAGTGTCGCCCCTTTCTTGAGGGTGAAGTTATTCTTTATGGTCACTCCCTGAGGAGCCTTTATCGTCATCTGCTCTTTCTCGACAAAGACATGACCCTGCGGCTTTGCTGTAGTCACCATCTATGCCCAAAATCCCCGATGGAATGGGCGTTTTTGATGTTTAGAGGGTGATTTCACCGACGAAGGTCTGGCTGCCGCGGATGACTTCGATGGTGTAGGTGCCGGAGAGGGTCGAGGGCAGGGTGATGCCACCTTCTATATATACAAAGGTGTTGAACACGACGTCCCCGTTCTCATCGAGGATGTTGATGGTGGAGCTGAGGGTGCCGTCGGCTGCCGTCAGCGTGTAACCGTCTATATATAGGACGGGTACGAGGATGGGAGAACGGGGATTACCACCATTGTCAGGAGTAGTGATAATTGGATTCAAGGGAATTACGACGCCGTCACCTGGATCAGCGTTCATTGCTGTGGCTGTAAATAACGCCACAAGGAAAAAGAATAATTTCTTCATTGTCGTAGATTTTAGAGGGTTAAACAATAAAAACTGGTGCAAAGGTAAACAGAAGCCCAGAATCCTGCAACTATTTATCTAACCCCAAAAACCATCGAAAATCCACTTTTGGTAATAGGGGGGGTAATAACGTTTTAATAATCAACGTTATGCATAAAATCGTATTCGCTGTCCATCAATCATCAATAAAATAATTACGATCTATGGAATGCTTATCAAGTATTTATTGAGATCATAGGCACTGTTTAAATGAAAAGTTTCTTTTGCTAATTTCGTCCTAATATTAGAGACGGTTTTTATATCCAAAGGTATCAGTGTTGCCATTTCCTCATTATTGAACCCATAGCGTGACAAAAGACATACTTTTAACTGGGTTTCGGTTAACGTGGTTTCTTTTAGGACTAAGTATAATCGAGGATGACTTTCCTGTACCATCTCCAACATTTGCTCCCATTCCTTTGTTGACGCATTTCTCCCATCTTCGAATGTTATTTTTCGGCCGGCGCCCTTTTGGCCATGACTCTTGGCAATGTTTTGGAAATGCTGGATTAATGTTGATTCCTTTAAAGTTAATCTAGTGGCAGTATCTTGCAGTGTCTCTATTTGGTTGCGCAGGTCTTCGACCTTCGTTTCTAACAGCAAGACTTGTTCTGTTTTTTCTTGTGATAGTTTTTCTAATGTGTCTTTATCCGAGAGCGATCGTTGGAGTTCTACTGACTCGGTTTGGGCTTGATTCAACTGTTCCAACGTTAAGAAGTAGGTTGCCGTGAGATGCTGCAGCTCTTTTTCCTTCCTTTTCTTCTCTTCCTTGGCTATTAGATATATGGTCAGTGCAATGATACTTGCCATGAGTGTTCCTAATATTCCAAAAAACCTCCATCTGTTGGCTTTTTGTTCCTCTTTTTGAGCTATTTGCATCTGCCGTTGAAAGTTATACATGGCATCTGCCTGACTAATAGCCTCTGTTTGAGTGTGATTAAGATAATTCGCTAAGGCATTGTTATATAAAAGGGCATACTTAGTTACAGAATCCGCTTGCTGCTGATATTGGAAAAGAAAAAGAAGTCCATGGCAAGCATCTACTTTGTTATCAGCAAATGGGAGAAGTTTACGGAACTGTATCTCGGCAGAGTCCAATAAACCTATACCAGCATAGTAGCGACCTTTATGGTAATAGTATTTTTCCCGTGTTGGGGCAATATTCCCTTGTTCATCGAACAACCCCGACTCCATCTCATAAATCTGCATCATGGAATCTGCTTTAGCGTATTCACCACGATCAAGAGCTATATGTATGGCAGAAGGATAGACTTGTGCGGCTTCCTGTTTTAGTCCTCGTTCTAAATAGAGTTGTCTCACGTGTTGGATATTTTCGAAGACAGCAGCGGTGTCGCCCAAGGAGAGGTATGCATCGTTCTTGGGCAACAAACATTTTATATAATTCAAAGTATCGCCGGCCATCAGTGCATAATCGCTACACTTTTGCTGAGCTTCGAGTTGCTTCTCCGGCATATATTGTCGGAAATAAACTTCAGCCATTTGTCCATAGACACGGAAGAGGGTGGCGTAGTCGCAGTCATCAGCGGTGGTATCAGCTGCAGCGACCGCATCCTCCCAGGTGATGATGGCGATGGGGGCTTCGTGCATGTCGCGATAAGCGCAGCCGAGGGCGTAGAGGGACTGCATTAAAAATGACGAATGACGAGTGACGAATGACGAATTGTCGGCTTCGCTTTTTAATGAAGAATGAGTGGTTAGGAATGATGCGTGGCGGGTGAGGAAGCTGCGGAGGGGGTGGCGGTAGAAATCGACGACGTGATGAAGGGTGACAGCATCGGTAGAGTCGGCATCGAGGTAAATGGTGTCGGAGCGGAAGGGGACGCCGCTGCGGTTCTGCGCTAAGGCCAGCTCCAGGGCTGCGTGCATACGGCGGCCCTGCCGCACATCCATCCACGTGCCTGCGGCCACGGCCAGACAGGCGGCGACGATACCTATTATAATCTTATCTCTGCGTTTCATGAGGCAAGGGGGATGACTATTCTGAGTGCAAATGTAATGGAAATCTTTGGACTGCCCAAATTTTACCTCATCTTTTTAAGGACTATCCCCAGCCGTACCACCAAAGAGACCGCAAGGCGGTCTTCGCTTTGGTAACCGAGGGTACGAGCGTAGCGAGCACCCCCGGGTTGACATACAATCGTGGAGTATGCACTCTGAAAGAGTGCCCCATCATTCCGAGAGGGCGACCCTTTTGGGTCGATGCCGATGCTGGCTGACATCCTCTATACGTACTCGCACTTTTCACTCTTTCACTCTTTCACTTTTCACTTTCTTATGACATGTGCGGTACTTTTAAAACAAAAAAATAAAAAAACGCAGAGAACAATGCCAGGATATAATAAACACTCTCCCATCATGGCCAATAGGATGAATGCAAATGTATGTTTCTTTGTTGTGTTGATTTAGTTTTATAATTTGTGTTTCGACTGGTTGAAATGCTCCCATTCCATGTCTTAATGTGTCCCTGTTCAGTTGTTACAGTTTCTCGCCATAACAGAGGTCTCCGGCATCACCGAAGCCGGGCACAATGTACTTGTTGGCGTTCATGCCAGGGTCAATGGCTGCACACCATACGGTGGCTGTCTCAGGCAACGTGTCACGGAGGACATCAAGGCCTTCGGGTGTGGCTATGACGCAGGCGATGTGCACTTGGCGGGGTGTGCCCGTCTTGACGAGAGCCTCGTAGCTGGCAGCCATGGAGCCGCCGGTGGCGAGCATAGGATCGACGATGACGAGCGTCTTGCCCTTGCATGAGGGAGCCGCCATATATTCCGTGTGTATGCCTACCTCAGTGTGCTCACGGTTCGTGTACATACGGTAGGCTGAGACGAAACCGTTCTGTGCCTTGTCGAAGACGTGGAGGAAACCTTCGTGGAAGGGGAGCCCGGCGCGCAGGACAGTGGCAATGAGCAGGTCATCCTTTGGCAGAGCGATGTCGATGGTGCCAAGGGGGGTGGTGATGTTCTTTGTCTTGTAGTCGAGAACTTTTGATAGTTCATAGGCCATCATCTCGCCGACGCGTTGGATGTTGTGGCGGAACAGCAGCCGGTTGCGCTGGTAACTCTTGTCGCGCAGCTCGGACATATACTGATTGATGATAGATTTCTTTTGGCTGAAGTCGATTATTTCCATGAGACCTAATATGATTAGTTAGTTAAGATTCTTACATTTACTATTTACCATTTACCATTTACCCTTTGTCGTTGGCCATTTACCATTTGCCATTTACCTTTTTTGTCATCCATTATTCCTCATCAATTGTTCACCGTGAGGGTGTAGCCGAGAGGATTATAGTTGGCACGGTAGCGGTAGAGGCTTCTTCCGGCAGGGCCTTCAGCCACGATGCCTCGGTTGTTGAGGTCATAGGTCCGTTGGCAGCGGTCGCAGGTGGCACGGCCTCCGTTCTGAAGGCGCAGGTTGTGGGTCGTGTCGAAGTCGTCGTAGCAGGGACAGGCGAGGTCAAAGGCCACGACGCGCGGAACGTCGGCACCCATCTCAGGCATATTGGGCAGTCCGACAATGAATCCGCTGAGGCCGAGGCCGGGACGTACGCGTGTCTCTATGGCGGTGAAAGGACGCGTCGTAGAGGTGCGCAGGTTAGTAAAGATGAAGCCTTTAGCATCCATCCGGATCGTGCAGAACTCACCCATACTGCCGAGGGCGCTGTTGAGCTCGGGGATGGTGTTGGTGGCGGTATAGCTGAAGCTGGCACGAGCACCTGTGTAGTACAGGTGTTCGGCTTCGGTGCATGCCAGCAGCAGCACGCAGGCGGTCAGGAGGTGAAGGATGTTCGTTCTCACGTTGGCTGTTCTCCACTCAGCTTTTTCTCGGCGGCTTCGACACGCTGGAAGGGGAAGTCGTCGAGGATACTGTTCATGTATTCGGCAATGCGTTCGTTGCAGAGGCAGCCAATGCTGCCTTCGTGTGTGTGGTGAATCTCCTTGTCCGGCACGAAACGTCCGGCTTCGATATCGAGCCCTACCTGCCGATAGGCATCGCGGAACGGTGTACCGCTGGCAGCGAGCTTGTTGACTGTCTCGACAGAGAACATCAGGTCATAACGCGGGTCATCGAGGATGTGCTCGTTGACCTCTATCTTGTTGATGATATAGGTCGTCATGCTCAGGCAGTCCTTGAGCTCGTCGAAGGCAGGCAGGAACACCTCCTTGAGAATCTGCAGGTCGCGGAAGTAGCCGCTGGGCAGGTTGCTGGTGATGAGCGTGAGCTGCTGTGGCAGTGCTTGCAGCTTGTTGCACTTGGCACGCGTCAGCTCGAAGACGTCGGGGTTCTTCTTGTGAGGCATGATGCTGGAACCTGTGGTGCACTCGGGCGGCAGCTTGAGGAAGGCGAAGTTCTGTGAGTTGAACAGGCAGGCGTCGAAGGCGAGCTTGGCGATGGTGGCTGCGACGGAGGCTATCGCGAAGCTGACGTTGCGCTCCATCTTGCCACGTCCCATCTGGGCGTAGACCACGTTGTAGTCCATGGAGTCGAAGCCGAGGAGATCCGTCGTCATCTGACGGTTCAGGGGGAAGCTGGAGCCGTAGCCGGCAGCAGAGCCGAGGGGGTTACGGTTGACGAGCCGGTAGGCTGCCAAGAGGAAGAGCATATCGTCGGCCAAGCTCTCGGCATAGGCGCCGAACCACAGCCCGAAACTGCTGGGCATGGCCACCTGGAGGTGGGTGTAGCCCGGCATGAGTACGGCCTTGTAGCGCTCGGACTGCCGTTGCAGTTCTTCGAAGAGCTGGCGGACGAGTTCTACGACCTCACGCAGCTGTCGTCGTGTCCACAGCTTGAGGTCGAGGAGCACCTGATCGTTGCGTGAGCGTCCGCTATGTATTTTCTTGCCGACATCGCCGAGGCGGCGGGTCAGCAGCAGCTCGACCTGTGAGTGCACGTCCTCGATGCCCTCTTCGATGACAAAGCGTCCACAGCGGATGTCGCCGAGGATCTCCCTGAGCGCTGCCGTCAGCGTGTGCAGTTCGTCGGACGTGAGGAGTCCGATATGCTGGAGCATGGTGATATGTGCGATGGAGCCTAACACATCGCTTTCGGCCAACAGCACGTCCAGCTCGCGGTCGCGACCGACGGTGAAGCGTGCTATCTCGTCGGTCGGCAAAGTCGATTTATGCCAAATCGGGGTGTCCTTGGTGTTCATAGGTCTTATGGTTTGGTGGCAGTGGTGAGGCCTAATAGCCGTAGGGAATCATAGCCAGCATCTCAGCCAGCTTCTCGACGCCCTCCTGGAGAGGCTTCTTGGCCACTTGCTTCATCAGGAAGTTGAGCTCAGCGCCGATGGTGCACTTCATCTTGCTCTCGTAGGTGGACATAGGCAGCACCTGTATCCACAGGTTACCTTGTATCGGCGCGTTCTGAATCTCAAACTTGATGCACTTGGGCTCGTCGCGCTCGACGATGCGCAAGGTGACGTCGCCGACGGGTGACCCCGGGTAGGTGATGGCGTCGCTGGTGATCACCAGTCGTCTCAGCGCTTCGCGTATCTGTTCGAGCTTGTCTTCGGGCACTTGTCCTGAAGCTTGTATCTGCTGGATGAAGGCTGGGTCGTCAGCTCGTTCTTGTATGTAAAGGAAATTATTGAGGTCTGATAGCTTGTTGTAGACAGCAGCCTGTGGCGAAGCCACTTGCTTTATAGTGCTTTCGAATTTTGTCATGTGATAACAATGAGTTTGCTTGTTTGAGGGTAATGGCTCATCCGTTCCAGTGAGCAGGATCGTTGCGCCACTGGTTGAGGAGCTGTACGTCGGTGTCCTTAATGTAGCCTGTGGCCAGAGCCTCCTCGACGACGGCTTCGTAGTTGGTCAGCGTGATGAGGTGGACGTTGGCCTCGTGGAATGCTTTGCGCGCCACCTCAAAGCCATAGGTGTAGGCTGCTACCATGCCGATGACGTCGCAGGCGTTGTTGCGTATGGCCTCCACGGCTTTCAGGCTGCTGCCTCCCGTGGAAATCAGGTCTTCGACGACGACGACTTTCATGCCCGGCTTGAGCTCTCCTTCGATAAGGTTCTCGAGGCCGTGATCCTTGGGTTTGGATCGTACATATACGAAGGGCTTGCCGAGGACGTCGGCGACGAGTGCGCCCTGAGGTATAGCTCCCGTGGCGACGCCGGCGATGGCTTCAACCTCGGGGAAGTGCTCCATGATGATACGTGCTATCTCCGTCTTGACGAAGGTGCGCAGTTCGGGGTAAGACAGCGTCTTACGATTGTCGCAATAGAAGGGGGACTTCCATCCGCTGGCCCATGTGAAGGGGTTTGTCGGCTGCAGCTTGATGGCTTTTACTTTCAGGAGCTTGCCTGCAAATATCTTCTCAAGTGTTTTCATAAATAATCACTCTTACCTTTAACGAAGATGAATAAAAAGGGGTAGCGGGACCTCTTCTCCCGCATCGGCGGCAAAGGTACGACAATTTTTGTCGAATAGTATGTCTGCAAACCGCGTTTAACAGGTTTTAACGGGCAAGACGGCTGTCAAGCGGCAAACAAGTCGTATCTTTGCAGCCGAAAAGCAAGATTACCCATTTATGTTAGAAATAAAAAACCTTCATGCCACTGTCAGTGGTAAGGAAATCCTGAAAGGCGTCGACCTCGTTGTCAAGCCAGGCGAGATACACGCGCTGATGGGGCAGAATGGCGCTGGCAAGTCAACGCTGTCGAATGTGCTCGTAGGGCATCCCGCCTATACCGTCACCGAGGGCAGCGTGACCTTCAACGGCAAGGATCTGCTGTCGATGACACCCGACGAGCGCTCTCACGAGGGCCTGTTCCTCTCTTTTCAGCAGCCCGTGGAGATACCGGGAGTGTCGATGGTCAATTTCATGCGCGCAGCACTGAATGCCAAGCGCAAATACCAGGGACTGGAGCCGTTGGACGCAGCTTCCTTCCTTAAACTGATGCGTGAGAAGCGTAAAATCGTGGAGCTGGACAATAAGTTGGCCAACCGCTCCGTCAACGAGGGCTTCAGCGGTGGCGAGAAGAAGCGCAACGAGATTTTCCAGATGGCCATGCTCGAGCCTACACTGAGTATTCTCGATGAGACTGATTCGGGCTTGGATGTCGATGCCTTACGCATCGTTGCCGAAGGCTTCAACAAGCTACGTACGCCCCAGACGGCTGCCATCGTCATCACTCATTACCAGCGTCTGTTGGATTATTTAAAACCCGATGTCGTGCATGTGCTTATCGACGGCCGTATCGTCAAGACCGGCGGCCCCGAACTGGCTGTCGAGATAGAGCGTCGTGGTTTCGACTGGATCAAGGAGGAGATAGCATAGTGACCAGTGTGAAGCAATACATCGATTTCCTGCATGAGCAGCGTCCGCGTCTCGATGCCTGCTCGTTGCCGTTGCTGAATGCCCGTCGCGATGCCGCAGCATCGGCGCTTGTCGCGGGGGGCTTCCCTTCGCAGAAAGTGGAGCGTTATCGCTATACTGACGTCGCTGCAGCTTTCGCACCCAACTACGGCATCTGGCTGAAAGATGCAGGTGGCGCTGCGGGCAGTGCCCTGAGCGATGAGGATGTCGCCTGCTGCCAGACGCATTATGGTACGCTGGCCGACGTGAAGGCCGACGCTATCGTTGCCCTCAACACCATGCTCGTCGACGACCTCCTGGTCCTGCATATCCCTGCCGGAGTCAGCAAATCGCATCCTGTGCAGGTGACGCAGACGCTACGAGCTACGGCTCCCTTGATGCAGAACCGTCGTATGCTCATCGTGGCCGAAGCCGGTGCTCACGTACAGGTCATCCTGAACGAACGTGCCGATGCGGATCAAGACTTCCTTGTCACTCAGGTAACCGAGGTCTTCGTTGGGCCTGGAGCGCAGGTGGAGTTCTATGATATTGAGTCTACCCATGCCCGCTTCCATCGCTTCCACCAGTTTTATGCTGACATCGCCGAGGAAGGACGCCTGACACACGCCTCCATCACCCTGGCGGGCGGTCTGAGCCGCAACCAGACGGATGTCCGTCTCAGCGGCGAGGGCGGTGAAGTTCACTTGCTCGGCTGTGCCGTCACCGATGGGCAGCAGCACGTCGACAACAATACACTCATCGACCATCGTGCCCCAGGCTGTGTCAGCCGTGAGCTCTACAAATACGTTGTCGACCAGCAGTCCACGGGCGCTTTCGCTGGGCGTGTGTTGGTGCGTGAGGCGGCTCAGCAGACCGACTCGGAGGAGCAGAACGCCAACCTCGTGTGTACTGATCAAGCTCGGATGTGGACTCAGCCGATGCTCGAGATCTATGCTGACGACGTCAAATGCTCACATGGCTCCACGGTCGGTCAGCTTAATGCCGATGCACTGTTCTACATGGCGCAACGCGGTATCGGCGAGTCCGAAGCCCGCACGATGCTCAAGCAGGCTTTCGCAGCCGAGGTCGTCGCCGAGATTCCCCTCGAGGCTTTGCGTCAACGCCTTCATGCGATGATAGAAAAACGGTTCCGCAGCTGCGAGGACTGTCGGCTATGTAAATAATAACATCAAAGAATCTGTCCGTGATCAGTTTCCAAACGATATCCGTTGCGATGCCAGACATCGATCCCTCGGCCATTCGGTCGTGGGTGAGAACCGTTGCAGCAAGTTATGATCGTCGGGTCGGCGAGATTGCTTACGTCTTCGTCGATGACGAGGAAATCCTGCGTGTGAACCGCCAATATCTCCAGCACGACTACTATACCGATATTATTACGTTTGACGATAGCACACCACACGTCATCGCGGGTGACCTCATCATCAGCTTAGACACCGTTCGCAGCAATGCTGAGGCTCTCGGCGTGCCCTATGCTCGCGAGTTGCATCGCGTCATCATCCACGGAATCCTTCATCTCTGTGGAATCAATGATAAAGGCCCCGGGGAACGCGAACTGATGGAAGCCGCTGAGGACCGTGCCCTGAGCATGGCAAGCTTTCATTTGCCATAATCTGGACACACATGGTCATCAGACTCAAAGATAGACAACACTTGAAGTCCAATTATTAAACCAAACAGTCAAAGAAATGAAAAAGCTTTTTTCCTTCGCTGCCATCGCACTCGCTTTGTGTATCGCAGCTTGCCAGAGTAACGGTTACAAGATTACGGGTACCGCTACGGGTGCTCAGGATGGTGACACCGTCATCATGGCCAGTGTCCTTGGGATGTTCGATGTCGACACCCTCCAGACCACGGTCGTCAAGAATGGCCAGTTCGTCTTCACCGGCGTTCAAGACACTGCCGCTATGCGCTATATCATCTGGAAGTCCGCTGCTAATGCTGACCTCAGCATAGCTACGCAAGTAGCGCTGGAGAACGCAGAGATTACCGTCAAGCTCGACACGGCCGAGAACACCGTAGCCGAGGTGTCTGGCACACCGGCCAATGAGGCTATGACGAAGCTCGGACAGCTTGAGTTTGACATGAATAAGAAAGCCGAGTCGATTTTTGGTGTCCTGCAGTCCGCAGATGCCACTGACGAGGCCAAGGCCAATGCCGAGAAGCAGCTCAACAGCTTGCAGGACAAGATGGTGGCCGCATACACGGAGTTCATCCAGCAGAATATCAACAATGTAGCCGGCGTTCACTACCTCACACAGTTCGCCAGCATCCTTGACGATGCAAAGGTCATGGAGTTCATTGCCGCTGTGCCTGCAGATTTGATGACAGAGCGCCTCAGCAGCCTCAAGGAGGTCTACGACGTGAAGGCTGAGACAGCTGTCGGAAAGGCTTTCAAGGATATCAAGGCCGCAACCCCCGAGGGCGGAGAGCTCAGCGTCAGCGAGGTCGCTGCGCAAGCCAAAGTGCTCATGATTGACTTCTGGGCCAGCTGGTGCGGTCCCTGCCGTCAGGAGATGCCCAACGTGAAGGCCGCCTATGATAAGTTCCACGCTCAGGGCTTCGACATCATTGGCGTCAGCCTCGACCAAGATGCTGAAGCGTGGAAGAAGGCTATTGCCGACCTCGGTATGGCCTGGCCTCAGATTTCCGACCTTAAGGGTTGGGAGTGTGAGGGCGCTGCGCTCTATGGCGTTCGCGCTATACCCGCCACCGTCCTGATTAAGGATGGCAAGATCGTTGCTCGTGATGTTCGCGGCGAAGAACTCGCGGCTAAGATCGAGGAACTGCTGAAATAAGCACAGCGATGAACACAGCTACGCAGGCCTTCGTGAACGAACATGCCGGCGACGATGTCCGCCAGTTGGCGTTGCGCCGCGTGCCCGCCGATGTAGACCTGCGCGCTGCCTTACAGCAGATAGAAGGCCGTCAGATAGCTGCCCGCAAACTACCGTTGTGGGCAGCTACTGACGGCCTGCTGTTTCCTCCTCGGCTCAATCTCGAACAGTGCTCGAGCGAGGCAACGGCGACCTATAAGCGTTGTGTCGTGGCGCGGCACATGGATCGACGTGATGCCACGTTTGTGGATCTTACCGCAGGTTTTGGCGTTGACTTTGCTGCCATGGCATCACTGTTCACACGGGCTGTCTATGTCGACATTAATGCAGACCTTTGCGAGCTTGCCCGCCATAACTTGCCCCTTCTGGGCCTATCCGCTGCCGAGGTACGCTGTACGACGGCAGAGGAGGCACTGGAGGATCTGTCCTCTTCTGCCGAAGCTCCAGCACCGGTAGACGTTATCATGATCGACCCGGCTCGTCGTGACTCTGCCGGGCGCAAGGTTTCGCTCATCGAAGATTGTGTGCCTGATGTATGTCATCTGCAAGAACAGCTGTGTCACGCGGCACGCCTCGTCGTTGTCAAGCTCTCGCCAATGCTTGATCTCACGGCAGCCATACGTGCGTTGCACGGAGTCGTCGAGGTACACGTTGTCAGCGTCGCTGGCGAGTGTAAGGAACTGTTGCTGCTGCTGCGACAAGCGGCACATATTCCCGTTGACGAGATCCCTATTACGTGTGTCGATCTCACCCCCTCGGGCTTAGTAAGTTGCACCTATGACTTCACTCGCTCCGATGAAGCTGTTGCTCCGCTGATGCTGGCGGATGATGTGGCAGGCTATCTCTATGAACCTAATGCCAGTATCCTAAAGGGTGGTGCCTATAAGACGATTTGTCAGCGTTTCCCTGTCCGCAAGCTTTCGATGCACGCGCACCTCTATACGTCCGACACGCTGCTGACGTCCTTCCCTGGGCGGACGTGGCGTGTGGTGCAGCAGTCTTCCTTTGCCAAGCGCTCGCTCCGTGAATTGCTGAACGGAGCGACAAGTGCCGACATCACCGTTCGGGGTTTCCCACTCACGGCCGTAGCTCTACGCCGACAGTTGCAGTTGCGTGAAGGTGGCGATATACATCTTGTAGCGACTACCTTGAGTGACGGGCAACGATGCCTGTTGAAGGTGGAGAGGGTGAGCCAAAGCTGATAAAGACAGGTGTAGAATCATGAATTGAGACACCTGTTATTATTTTTGAGACACCTTTTGTGTTCTTATATGGTAGAAAAAGGCTAACTTTGCAGCGGTGGTTACGGACAGCTGTGGAATGAATACGGCCTCGTGGACTTCAACCTCGCTGATCATATTATCTCTCTCGTTTGCAATGGCGAGGGAGGAGAACACGAGGTCGTCAATGTCACCACGACCTCCGCTTGACTACCGGCGGGCAAGCCGCGCTTGATGCGCACAACTTTGGCTGTCTATTGCCTCTACCGTCGTCGGCCTTAACGCTGGCGCTCATCAGCTCATCGCTCGTCATGAAACCAACGGCCGTCCCGCTGTCCTCAGCAGCGTTGACTACAGTGGAAAAGCGGTGATAAAAACACTGAAGTTACTATCATTATTATTTTATCTAAGTCATGAACCGATTACAATGCTCTTTCTTTTTGATTTCTTGCCTCTCCATCCTCCCATTGCCATTAACCGCTCAAGAGGAAACCGAAGGCCCAACGATGGGGTGGTCGTCGTGGAACACCTATGGCGTTAACATCAACGATAATCTCATTCGTCAGCAAGCCAATGCTATGGTCAGTAAAGGACTGAAGGCTTGCGGCTATCAGTACATCAATATCGATGACGGTTATTTTGGCGGCCGTGATCCTGAGACAGGGCACTTGCTGATTCATCCTACGCGCTTCCCCAACGGGCTGAAGGGCACCGTGGACTATATCCACACCAAGGGGCTGAAAGCCGGAATCTACTCCGACGCCGGTCGCAACACGTGCGGGAGTATGTTCAACGGCGATGTCATAGGTAAAGGTGTCGGGCTCTACGAGCACGACCAACAAGATGCAGATTTCTTCTTCAAGGACTTAGGCTTCGACTTCATCAAGGTCGACTTCTGCGGCGGCTCCTATTACCACAACGAGGATCACCTCGTCCTCGACGAACGCGAGCGCTACACGGCCATCGCCGAAGCCATAAAGAATACGGGTCGCACTGATGTGCGAATGAATGCCTGCCGGTGGGCCTATCCAGGGACGTGGATCAGTGACGTCGCCGTCTCATGGCGCACCACGGGCGATATCTACGACGGCTGGGAGAGCGTGAAGGGTATCATCAAGGAGAATCTCTACCTCAGCGCCTACTGCCACGATGGTCACTACAACGATATGGACATGCTCGAGGTGGGACGTTCGATGACGCTCACGGAAGATCGGACCCATTTCGGGCTCTGGTGTATCATGAGCTCGCCCTTGCTCATCGGATGTGATTTGTCGAATATCCGGTCATCGGCGCTCAATCTGTTGAAGAACAGGGAACTCATAGCCCTCAATCAGGACCCGTTGCATCTGCAGGCATACGTCTGTCAGCGCGAAGGCGGCTGCTATGTATTGGTAAAAGATATCGAGGAACTGCAGGGCAATACGCGAGCGTTCGCTGTGTACAATCCCACCGACGAAGAACAGACTGTCAGTGTCCGCTTCGACGCGATGGATCTCGGCGGTACAGTGGTCTTGCGCGACCTTGTCCTCAAGCGCGATGCGGGTAGTGCCAAGGAACGCTTCGACGTCACCCTGCCTGCTCACGGCACAGCCATCTATCGTGCCACGGCAGAACAGCGTCTGGAACGCACGCTCTACGAGGCCGAGACGGCCTTCATCGGCAACTATCAGGAAATCACCAACAATCAGGTCCTGCCCAGTGGCACTTACGACGATGGCGCTGCTTTCTGTTCTGGAGGCTGTAAGGTGGGATGGCTCGGCAAAAGCGCCGACAATTATCTGGAATGGCGTAATGTGTTCAGCCCGACAGGCGGGCGCTACAAGCTTACCCTCAGCTTTTCCAGTGGCGAGAATCGCTCCGCACGCCTCAGCGTCAACGGGACACTCGTGCGTAACCTCACCAGTCTCAACTCCGGCGGTTTTGATCGCCTCGGGCGTCGTTCGCAGACGATTCATCTCGAAGCTGGCATGAATACCATCCGATTGGACAATGCTTCGGCGTGGATGCCGGATATCGACTGTGTCGAGCTCGAGCTTTTGGAGGCCGATGCTATCGAGAACGTCAGTGTGCGCCAACGAGGTGAAGGTGCAGGGGATGCCGTCTACGATATCGCCGGCCGTCGTGTCGGTGCCGCTCGCTCCCAAGGCTTATATATCAAGGACAAGAAAAAATACGTGGTGCCGCGACAATGAGTAACACCGATCCCGTCATTCGCCGTTATTTTCAGTACCTGAGGCTCGAACGTAATTTCTCAGAGAACACTGTCGATGCCTATTCCAAGGATCTCGACAAGTTGCTGGGCTTCCTGGACCGAGAGGGCGTAGGCTATCGCGACGTGCAGTTGTCCCACCTCCAGACTTTCTCGGCAACGCTGATGGATATCGGTATATCCAACCGAAGTATCTCGCGCATACTCTCCGGCGTGCGATCCTTCTATCACTTCCTGACGATGGAGCGTGAGGTGACGGATGACCCTACGGTGCTGCTGGAATCGCCGGCGCGTGGCGAACGGTTGCCTGATGTTCTTTCGCTTGAGGAGATTGACTTGCTCATTGATAGTATAGATATGACGAAGACAGAGGGTCAGCGTGACAGGGCGATTCTGGAGACTCTCTACAGTTGCGGCCTGCGTGTCAGTGAGCTCTGCGGCTTGAAGATCAGCGATCTGTTCCTTGACGAAGGCTTCATCCGCGTGCATGGAAAAGGCAAGAAGGAAAGGCTGGTGCCTATTTCGCAGCGCGCTATAGACGAGTTGAACCGATGGTTTGCCGACCGTGATCTCGTACGTATCCGTCCCGGGTATGAGGATTTCGTCTTCGTGAGCTGTCGAAGGGGATCATCGCTCTCGCGCATCACGGTTTTTCATATCGTTAAGGAGTTATGCCTGAAGGTCGGCATACGTTCGACCGTTTCGCCACATACCTTCCGGCACAGCTTTGCGACGCATCTGCTGGAAGGAGGTGCTAACTTAAGGGCTATACAAGAGATGCTCGGGCACGAGGAAATAGGTACGACGGAGATCTATATGCACGTCGACCGTTCGCATCTGCGGCAGGAGATCCTTGAGCATCACCCAAGGAATATCACTTCTTCTGCACCGGGAAAATCACATTAGTGGCGGAGGCTTGTATGTCGTTCTTCCAATGGGTGCCGAGGGCTATGATGCGCAGGCTGTCATCGGTGAGGACATAATAGGGCAGATCTCGTATGCCGAGCTGCTCGACGATGGGCGTGCTCCATGACTGGCGATAGCAGCGTGACTCCCATGTGACGGAGTCGAAGCGGCATGTCGTGCGGTAGTCCTCGGGATTCAGGTCGAGGCTGACGCTTATGGGGCGTAACTTGCGTGACGCCGGAAGGTCGGCGACTTGGCGCTTGATGCGTTGTATGTCGAAGAAGCTGGATGTGCTCTCGCGATGCCACGAGGCCCAGAAGATGAGCAGCACAGGGCGCCCGATGTCTAACCTTAGCGTGTCACCGCCTGTGATGTCATCGGGCGGGAGGATGATTTTGGGCAGTCGCTGGCCTACCTTCAGGCGTGAATAGCTGATGTCCTGCATCGTCAGCTGACGTTGCATGTAAACGCTGACATGGCTGTCGGGGTTCCGGTCGATGTAGCTTTCCATCGCTTCCTTCAGCTGGCGCGGTGTCACGCTGAGGTGTGCCATGCGGAACTCCGTCAGTGCTTCGTTGTCATCGGTGCCTGTTACGCGGATAGCCCTGAGCTCATTGGCATCGCCTTCGATGCGTGCCGTGCGCCCCGGCTCTCCGAAGACAACCTGTTCGCTCTGGTTGGGGAAGATGATGTGAAAGGTCGCCTCCTCGTTCAGCGGCGCCTGCCAGTCGAAGCTGCCGTCAATGACGTGAATCGTGTCGATGGTCTTGAGGCCGCCGTCGAGGCTGTAGATGAGAAAGTCAGCCTGACGAAGGTTGACGATACTGCCCTTGATGCGGAAACTGTAGGGGTCCGTACAGCAAACGGCTGCAAGGGCGAATATAAAAAATAATAGATAATAAATAACAGACTTTGTCAAGTGGCAGAATGACGTCATGGCTGTGTCTATTATTTATTATCTATTATTGTTTAATGTTGGATGCCGGTTACTTCAGCAGTCCGGCAATCTGCTGTGCGTACTGAGCGAACTCGAGATCCTTGGCTGCGCGTGCTGCCAGCGACGGGTTCTGCTGGATGGCACTGCTGAGGCCGCTGACGACCGTCTCGGCATTACCCTGGCGTGCGCCGAGGATAGCCTTGAGGTAAGCGGTGTACGCATCGGCGTTCTTGATGCCAGCCAGCGTGGCAGCTGCGGCGACATAGTCCTTGTTGAGGATCTGTGCGAGCAGGGCGCTGTTGCTCTTCACGCCGGCCA
>CAMOSA010000008.1 GCA_946624335.1 uncultured Prevotellaceae bacterium | reverse complement strand
TCATCGGACATATCAACAAGGAAGGCACGCTCGCCGGCCCCAAGGTGCTCGAGCACATCGTCGACACCGTGCTGCAGTTCGAGGGCGACCAGCACTACCTCTACCGCATCCTGCGCTCACAGAAGAACCGTTTCGGCTCAACCTCCGAGCTCGGCATCTATGAGATGCGCCAGGACGGCCTGCGCCCCGTCGCCAACCCCAGCGAGCTGCTGCTGACCGACAATCAGGACGGCCTCAGCGGCATCGCCATCGCCGCCGCCATCGAGGGCGTGCGGCCTTTCCTCATTGAGACACAAGCCCTCGTCTCCACAGCCGCCTACGGCACGGCACAGCGCTCTGCCAACGGCTTCGACTATCGTCGTCTGAATATGCTTCTCGCCGTTCTCGAGAAGCGTGTGGGCTTCAAGCTGGCACAGAAGGACGTCTTCCTCAACATCGCCGGCGGGCTGCGCGTGACGGACACCGCCATCGACCTCGGCGTCATCGCAGCCATCCTCTCGTCCAACGTCGACACGGCCATCGACACCGGCACGTGTCTCTGCGGCGAAGTAGGCCTCTCAGGTGAGATACGTCCCGTCAGCCGCATCGAGCAGCGCATCGCCGAGGCACAGAAGCTGGGCTTCCAACGCATACTCATCCCCGCCGCCAACCTCAAGGCCGTCAATCCCCACCACTACACCATCGAGATCACGCCCTGCCGCCGCGTCGAGGATGCCTTCCGCGCGCTGTTCGGCTGACCACATCAGGCCATAACGCCCCGAAGCGTCGCCCATCTGTCTGTTCGGGCACTCTTCCAGAGTGCTGCTCCCGTGCGGTCAGCAATCCACAGGTTCTTCGGACACTGCGGCTATTGAGCGCAGACGGTTTCACCATCTTACCTAGGTTACTACGCCGACTCCCCTAAGTGACTACGCCGACACCCCTAGGTGTGTTCGCGAATAGCCATAAGGGTGTGGACGTATGGTCGTATGGGTGCGAGCGAATAGACGTATGACGGGAGTCGAGTGATGGAGTGTGGCCAAAAATAGAAAAACGCAAAAATAAGCTTCACCCTTCACCATAGGGGATAACGCGTTGTAGGAGAGACTGTTCTAAGGTGAACCTTCATCTCGTGAAGTTTCACCAAGGTTCACCTCTGAAAAGCGTCAAAGCGGATACGCTTACCACCTCTCGCCTCAGGATGATATGCTGATGGTTTGATGAGCCCTGGCTTCTTGACGCCAAGCGGGTGAACCTTGGTGAAACTTTGCACGACAAAGGTTCACCGCATGGCAAATTGATAGTCAAACTATTAGCAGCCTCGGTGAAAGGTGAAGCCTTTTTTGCAAAAGTCGAAAAAAAGACGTATGAACGTTGAGACAAGTCCATACCCGCATATTCATGGCAATGTCAGGGGATCAATGATCGACCCGACGAGCCCGACTGCGAACGCAGCCTCACTTGGCTTCGCGGTCGATGTCAATCTTACGGATATAGAACTTGGCCTTGGCGCAAAGCTCGTCGAAGTGCTGCTGCATTTCGAAGAGGCGTCGCTGCTCGGCATAGTAGGCATCATTGGTGCGTCCGTTGAGGCGCGGCTCCATGGTGGCGAAACGGTCGCGCACCCGGTTGAGGCTGTCCTCATAGCGCATCAGGCTGTCGCGCGTCTCCATCAGCTCGACGCTGTCCAGCGTCAGTATGGCGGCCCGTCGCACTTCGATGGCCGTGGGATGCTGCCGTCGCAGGCTGAGGATGGTGTCGCGTGCAGCGGCGTAGTGTTTATCGGTCAGCAGCTGGCGTGCCTCGTCGAGCATCGAAGCCGCTGCGTCCTCGGCAATGTCGGCCGTCGTCTTGCAGCCCGTAGTCAAGAGGGCCGCACCAATGACATATAAAAGGTACTTCAGTTTCATTTCGGACGCAAAATTAGGGCTTTCTGCAAATCTCTCCGTCTGAAAGGCGCGAGTCTCAACTTTTTTTATTACTTTTGCCGCCGTTTTCAACATCATTAACACAATGAGACTTCTCGACCGCGGCCAGCTGACCGCTTTATTGGACCTTCCCGTCTTCCACACCATCGGCCAGTGCGCCGACGAGCTGGGCATGGAGTGCTACGTCGTCGGCGGCTACGTGCGCGACCTCTTCCTCGAACGGCCGTCGAAGGACATCGACGTCGTCGTCGTGGGCAGCGGCATCACCCTGGCCCGTGCCGTGGCCAAGCGCATGGGCCGCGGCGCCCATGTCAGCGTGTTCAAGAACTTCGGCACGGCGCAGCTCAAGGTGAGGGACCAGGAGATCGAGTTCGTCGGTGCGCGGCGCGAGAGCTATAGCCACGACTCGCGCAAGCCCATCGTCGAGGACGGCACGCTGGAGGACGACCAGAACCGCCGCGACTTCACCATCAACGCGATGGCCGTGTGCCTCAACGCCGACCGCTTCGGCGAGCTCGTGGATCCCTTCGACGGCGTGTGGGACCTACAGGACCGCATCATAGCTACACCACTGGACCCCGACGTGACCTTCTCCGACGACCCGCTGCGTATGCTCCGTGCCATCCGCTTCGCCACACAGCTGTCCTTCACCATCGAGCCCGACACGCTGGATGCCCTCAGCCGCAACGCTGAGCGCATACGCATCATCTCGCAGGAACGCATCATCGACGAGTTGCAGAAGATCATGGCTTCCGACGCGCCTGCCGTAGGCTTCGAGCTGCTCTTCCAGACCGGCCTGCTCGAGATTATCTTCCCAGAGCTCTATGCCTTGCACGGCGTAGAGACAATGAACGGACGCGCCCATAAGGACAACCTGTGGCACACGCTCGAAGTGCTGACCAACGTGGTCAAAGCTCAAAAGGGAAGAGCCGACAGACCCACCCCCGAAAGACCGACTCCCGAGAGACCCACCACCGACAGACCCACCCCCGACCCCTCCCGTGAGGGAGGGGAGGCCTCCGGTTTGACAGGAGGACTCGAGCGTAGCGAGGCTCTCCCCCTTACGGGGGAGCGGGGAGAGGGTCTTCTACCCTCCCTTACGGGGGAGCGGGGAGAGGGTCCTCTACCCTCCCTGACGGGAGGAGGCGGGGACGGGGCGCTGTGGCTGCGCTGGGCTGCCCTGCTCCACGACATCGGCAAGCCCAAGTCGAAGCGTTGGGATCCGCTGCAGGGCTGGACCTTCCACAACCATAACTTCATCGGCGAGAAGATGGTTCCGCAGATCTTCCGACGCATGAAGCTGCCCATGGACGAACGTATGCGCTACGTCCAGAAACTGGTGTCGCTGCACATGCGTCCCATCGCCATCGCCGACGACGAGGTGACGGACAGCGCGGTGCGCCGCCTGCTCTTCGAGGCCGGCGACGACATCGACGACCTGATGCTGCTGTGCGAGGCCGACATCACATCGAAGAACGAGCAGCGCAAGCAGCGCTTCCTCGACAACTTCCAGCTGGTCAGACGCAAGCTTGTCGACCTCGAGGAGCGCGACCGCATACGCAACTTCCAGCCGCCCGTCGACGGCGAGGAGATCATGCAGCGCTATCACCTCACGCCGTGCCGCGAGGTAGGCCTGCTCAAGAGCGCCGTCAAGGATGCCATCCTCGACGGCATAATCCCCAACGAGCACGATGCCGCCCTCGCCTTCGTCGACGAGCGGGCTCGCAAGCTGGGCCTGAGCGTTCCTGAATGACCCCATCACCGACCATCATATCATAGCGAAGAATATGCAACCTATCGTGCAATGGCTGTTCGCCACCCTCATCACCTGCGGCATGAGCGTGCTCGGCGCATGCGCCAACAGCAGCACACCCGCAACAAGGACCACATCGGCCACCGGACAGGACGAGCTGAACGCTCAGCCCCTACCGACCGCCCAGACGAAGCAGACCGAACAGCAGGCACTACGCCAGTGGCAGGCCGGACAGACCGTCAGCCAGGCAGCCATCGAGGCTTACGGCGGCGTCGACCGTTGTTTCGTAGCAGAGCCTATCCCCGACGACGTATGGCGGCGTATGCAGGGCAAGACCTACAAGAATAACCCACACATCAAGCGCTCCGACCTCCGCCACCTGCGCCTCCTGCACTGGGACTATGACCAGCAGATCCACCTCGGCGAGATGATTGTCAACCAGCAGATTGCCGAGGTCGTCACACGCATCTTCCGCCAGCTCTTCGACGCCCACTACCCCATCCAGCGTATGCTGTTGCCTGACACCTACGACGCCGACGACGAGCGGCAGATGCGCGACAACAACACCTCCTGCTTCTGCTACCGCGCCGTCGCTGGCTCGAAGAAGCTGTCGAAGCACGCCCGCGGTCTCGCCATCGACATCAATACGCTCTACAACCCCTACTACAAGGACCGCGCCGACGGCACACGCTTCGTGCAGCCCGCTACGGCCGTCCAATACTGCGACCGCACCCGCGACTTCCGCTACAAGATTGACCGTCAAGACCTTTGCTACCGTCTCTTCACCGAAGCCGGCTTCGAATGGGGCGGCTCATGGACCTCGTGCAAAGACTTCCAGCACTTCGAGCTCATCGAATAACACTTGCCCGTCAGCGGCCGCACGGCCAAGCCCTATCCCAATAACACATAGGCATGAAGCTCAACACACATAGGCGTGAAGTTCAACACACATAGGCGTGAAGTTCAACACACATAGGCGTGAAGCTCGACACACTTAGGTGTGAAGCCTTACACACCTAGGTGCTCAAGGTGGCCCACCTTGGTGATCCACCTCTAACGGCCAGCCGTGGCAACCCCAACGACCAGTCGAGGTAGCCATAACGATTAGCCGTTGTTGAGAGAGCAGCCAGCCGTGGCAGAGAGAGCAGCCAGCCGTGGCAGAGAGAGCAGCCAGCCGTGGCAGAGAGAGCAGCCAGCCGTGACAAAGAGAGCAGCCAATAGCAGCAGCCTCCGTGGCCTGCCTCAACGCCAGACGATACTACGAGTAAGCCCGCATGATCAACGCCAGATCATGCGGGCTTACTCTTTATGCCGGCGCTCAAAGCATGGCTTCGAGGCGTTCTACGGCCTGAGTGATGTCGGGCAGGAAACGCTTGTGGTCTTTGAGGAAATCGGCTCGGCCGTCGGCAAGACTCTCGAGCAATTCGCGACTCATGTCGTCGGCATAGGCGGCGATGGCATACTCGATGTCATCCTTCTGCCAGTCGAGGGTTGAGTGAATATAGACATTACGCTTCTGATGAAAGAAGCTGTAGGCGGTCTCGATGCTGTCGCGCGTGATCATGGCATGACTGACTCTTGAGATGGACGGAGGACTTGCATCTCGCAACGGCGGCAGTCGAAGCGCAGCGGGAAGGAGCGACCGTCGGCAAGGCGCAACGACAAAGGCTCGGGCCATGGCAGCCGACGTCCATCGCGCGTACAATAGCCTAAGGCATGGCGCAGACAGAAGCGGCAGGTCATCAGCGGTGCTGCGGATGACGGCTGAGGTGAGGCGGGCTCGGCAGATGGTGCTGAGCCGGAGGTCATGGGAGTCTGGACCTGCAGGGAGACAGCTGACGACGGGACTGAAGACGGGACTGCCGACGGGGTCACTACGGGCATCGCGAGGAGCGCATCGCACAGGGCACGGCGCCAGTCGGCGAGGACGGAGGACGGGATAAAGCTGTCTGCAGAGAGGGCGATGGTGATGGCCGAAGCATCGGTGGCGAAAGGGGTGTCGCCGAGGCGCGAGAGCTGACGGCGCAGGTTATCGGCCTGCGGCGTGCGGGCCGTCTCATGGGGGTAGTCGAAGCGGCGCGTCACCGTGCGGCCGTCTTCGGCTGTCAGGGTGAGACAGAAGCCGTCGCCGCCCGGAGCATCAGCGATGAGCCAGCTCACAGCCAGACGACGGTCGGCGGAGGGACGGCTGAGAAGGCGCTCGAAGGCTGCGTCGACGTTGCGATAGAGGGGCGTGCCCTTGTGCAAGGCTGCGAGGGCGGAAGGATCGGCGGGGAAGAGACGGCCATGGTCGTCGACACGGTTGACACGGAAGCCCTGCAGGCGATCGTCGGCGTCAAAGAAGCAGAGACCGTCGCCATTGGCAAAGGCGTGTGTGCCGGCTACCGAGAGCGAGGCTGGCGTGAGACGGACGTCCTTGACGGTGCCTACGGGCTCGCCGATGGCTTTAGGCGTGGCAAAGCACGAGAGCGACGACGTGCGGCCATGGAGGAAATAGTCGGTGAAGCGCCGGTTGAAGCTCTTCTGCAGGTCGGGCGTGAAGGTGAAGGTGCTGCGGCCGTAGGAGGAGCGGCAGAACTCGTCCGCCCGGCGCTCGATGATGGCATCGATGCGCTGTCGATAGTAGGCGGTGGTGTTCTTGACATAGCTGACGTCCTTCAGCCGGCCCTCTATCTTAAAAGAGGTTACGCCGGCGTCCATCATGGCCTCAAGGTCGGCAGCGCGGTTCATGTCGCGCAGCGAGAGCAGATGACGTTGGCGCAAGGGCCGGCCGCTGCGAGGGTCGATGACGACACGGCCGTCAGCATCGGTGAGGTCAAAGGGCAAGCGGCAGAACTGCGCACACTCGCCACGGTTGGCGCTACGCGAGAAGCAGTACTCGCTGGCATAGCAACGGCCGCTATAGCTGACGCAGAGCGCGCCATGGACGAAGGCTTCGAGGGGCATCGCCGGCACGGCGGCGTGAATGGCCCGGATGTCGTCGAGGGAGAGCTCTCGGGCCAGCACGGTCTGCTCATAACCCGCCTCGAGACGGGCACGGACATCGGCGACGGTGCGGTTGTCCATCTGCGTGGAGGCGTGCAGCGGCAGACGGCCATGGTTGATGGTCGCGACGCGAGGGTCTTGAACGATGAGCGCATCAACCCCTGCTGCCTGCAGCTCGTCGATGAGGCTGTCGACCGCGGCGACCTCGTCGTCGTACAGCAACGTATTCACCGTCACATAAATACTGACGCCGAAGACGTGGGCATATCGCACAAGGGCTTCGATATCAGCCACACTGTTGCCGGCCGCAGCACGGGCGCCGAAACGCGGGGCACCGATATAGACGGCGTCGGCGCCATGGCGGACGGCCTCGATGCCACATTCAAGGTTACGGGCCGGAGAGAGAAGTTCGATGCTACGGGGCACTGTTATTGGGTTGATCCGTTTATTTGTTAATCTGTCGATCCGTTAATCCGTTAATGGATGGAGTCGATGTTGTAGGGGGTCTCCTGATAGACGTAATAGTTGAGCCAGTTGGTGAACAACAGGTTGGCATGAGCACGCCACGTGACGACGGGCCCGAGGTCGGGGTTGTCAGCCCGGTAGTAGTGGCGCGGCAGGCTGATGGGCAATCCCTTGCTGAGGTCGCGGCGATACTCCGTGTCGAGCGTCAGCGGCGAGTATTCAGCATGGCCGGTGATGAAGAACTCACGCCCGCCACGTGCCATGACGATGCTCACGCCCGACTCCTCGCTCTCGGCGATGATGGTCAGGTCGCCCACGTCTTCGATGTCGTGTCGCCGCACCTCGGTGTGGCGGCTGTGAGGCATATAGAAGATGTCATCAAAGCCCCGGAAGATGGGCAGGCTCGGGTCGAGAGGCTTCTGGGGAAAGATACCGAACATCTTGGCGGGCAACGAGTACTTGGGCACTTGATAGTGGTAGTAGAGCCCGGCTTGGGCTGCCCAGCAGATGTAAAGCGTCGAGGTGACGTGAGTGCGTGCCCAGTCGAAGATCTCCTTCATCTCATCCCAATAGTTCACCTCCTCAAACTCGAGGTGCTCAACAGGAGCTCCCGTGATGATCATGCCGTCGAACTTATGCTCGCGCAAGACATCGAAGTCCTTGTAGAACGCCTTCATGTGTTCCACTGGCGTGTTCTTGGACGTGTGACTCTTGATCTTCATGAAGGTCAGGTCGAGCTGTAGCGGAGTGTTGGAGAGCACACGGACGAGGTCAGTCTCGGTGGTGATCTTGATGGGCATCAGGTTGAGCACGACGATGCGCAGAGGACGTATGTCCTGCGTGGCGGCGCGCGTCGAACCCATGACGAAGATATTCTCCTGCTGTAGGAGGTCTATGGCAGGAAGTTTGTCGGGGAGTCGTAGTGGCATACGAGGGCTGTTTTTAAGTTGAGGGCTGAAAGGTTGAAGGTCGAAAGATGAGCCTTCCGACCTTCAACCTTCCGACTTACCATATAGTGACGCGCTCAGCTTTAGGCACAAACATGGGGTCAGCCTCGGTGATGCCGAAAGCGTCATACCATGCATCGATGTGAGGCAGTGCGCCGTTGACGCGCCAGCGTCCGAGGGCATGAGGGTCGGACTTTGTGCGCTTGCGGATCTCCTCGTCGCGGATATTGCCTGCCCATACGCCGGCATAGGCCAGGAAGAAACGTTGCTCGGGCGTGAAGCCGTCCTCGGTGGGCAGCGGGGCGTCCTTCGTAGCGTTCTTGAAGGCTTGGAAGGCCACCTGCAGGCCACCGTGGTCAGCCATATTCTCGCCTAAGGTGAGCTGTCCGTTGGCCTGCAGGCCGGGCAGCACCTCGATAGCGTCGAAGAAGCGGCGCATGACCTGCGTGCGCTCCTCGAAGCGGCGTGTGTCCTCCTCGGTCCACCACTGACGCAGGTTGCCGTCCTTGTCGAACTTAGCGCCCTGATCGTCGAAGCCGTGAGTCATCTCGTGACCGATGACGACGCCAATGGCTCCGTAGTTGAAAGCATCGTCGGCGTTCATGTCGAAGAAGGGCGGCTGCAGGATGCCGGCAGGGAAGCAGATCTCATTGGTGGTGGGGTTGTAGTAGGCATTGACGGTCTGCGGGGTCATATACCAGACCGTGTTGTCGACGGGCTTGTTGAGCTTCTTCTCAATCATGTCACGGACAGCCCACATCGACGTGTTCTTCATGTTCTCCCAGTAGTTGCGGCCGATCTCCAGCGTGGAGTAGTCACGCCACTTGTCGGGGTAGCCCACCTTGACGATGAAGGCATTGAGCTTGTCGTGGGCCACAGCCTTGGTGGAGTCGGACATCCACTCCTGAGCGTCGATGCGCTCTCCGAGGGCGACCTGCAGGTTCTTGACCAGCTGGACCATGCGTTCCTTGGCTGCAGCGGGGAAATACTTCTCGACGTAGAGCTGTCCCACGGCTTCGCCGAGGGCACTCTCGGTGGCTGCCACGGCACGCTTCCAGCGCGGACGGTCCTCCTGACGGCCGCTCATGACACGACCGAAGAAGTCGAAGCTGGCCGCACGCATGTCATCGTCGAGACAGCCGGCAGCGGCGTTGATGAGCTGCCAGGAGATATAGTCCTTCAGCACTTGGATATCGGTGTCGGCCCACATCGCCTCGATCTCATGGATGACTTCGGGCTGACCGACGCTGACCTGCTGGATGTCATTGGCGCCGTGGACACCGAAGTACTGCTTCCAGCTGATGCCCGGATAATCCTTGAGGAGCTCGGCAAAGGCCATCTTGTTGTAGTTCTTCTCGTCGTCGCGCAGGTCGGTGCGGGTGCGTGACACCTGAGCCAGACGTGTCTCAAAAGCCAGTACGGCATCAACGCGCGCACCGACCTCCTCGACCGCTGCCACCTTGCAACGCGTCAGGAGCTGAGCCATATAGTGCTTGTAGGCATCGCGTATGGCCGTCGTGGCCGAGTCGCTGTCGAGGTAGTACTCGCGCTGCCCCATGACGAGGCCGCTCTGCACGATCTGCAGCAAGTTGTTCTTGCTGTCCTTGATGTCGGCGTCGATATAGAAGCCGAACAGACCGCCCACGCCCTTGACCTGCAAGGAGGAATAGAGGCGGAAGAGCTCGTCCTTGTCATAGCACGCCGCGATGCTCTGCAGGTCTTTGCGGATCGGTTCAATACCCTGTTTGTTGAGGCTCACGCTATCCATGACACTGTTGTACATCATCGCAATCTTCTCGGCGATGCTACCTGCCTCGTTCTGCTGTGCGGCAACGCCCTCGATGAGTTCGCGCAGCTGTTCATTGTTGTTTTCAGCCAGCTGGTCGAAACTGCCGAAGCGGGAATACTCGGCAGTGAGGGGATGAGATTTCATCCATCCGCCACAAGCATACGTGTAGAAATCGGTACCGGCAGAGGCTGTCGTGTCGAGGTTGTTGAGGTCGATGCCCGTCGTGAGGGTTGTCTGATGTCCGCCACATGCACTGATGAGCGGAAGGACCATCATTGGCAAAAAGTGTTTGATCTTCATAACTGGTGAATATATTATTGTTGTTAGATTGTTTCGATACTGGTGCCGCCGTCCTTGGTCAGGAGGTTGCCGTTCACGCTTGTCCTGCAAGCGCCTCGGACGCTTCGAGCCACTGAGCCTCGGCCTCCTCCATCTGCGCCTTCAGCCGGGCATGGCGCTCATAGAGCGCCGTATCGGCCGACCCTTCGGGCGTCGACAGCTGGTCTTCGACGAGGTGTAGGGCAGCCTCGAGCTGTGCGATTTCGGCCTCAGCGTCAGCTACCGCTTTCTCCAGCTTACGTCGCTGGCGTGCCGCGGCCTTCTGCTCCTCGTAGGAGAGGCGCGATGTCGACGGCGTTGCCGAGACAGCCGGCGCAGGCGCTACCTTCGCCACGGCAGCCTCCGGCTTTCTGGCTGCGATGTCGGCACGATGCTGGCTCTCAATCCAATCGTAGATACCGCCAAGATATTCGCGCACACGACCTCCGGCAAAGCTATAGACGCGCTCCACCAGACCGTCGAGGAACTGTCGGTCATGACTCACGACGATGACGGTGCCGTCAAAAGCAGCTATAGCCTCCTTCAGCACATCCTTCGAACGCATATCAAGATGGTTGGTAGGCTCGTCGAGGATGAGGAAGTTGACGGGCTCGAGCAGCAGCTTGATCATGGCCAATCGCGAACGCTCACCGCCCGAGAGCACCTTCACTTTCTTGTCGGAAGCCTCGCCGCCGAACATGAAAGCGCCCAAGATGTCACGGATGCGGGTGCGGATATCACCTCGTGCCACGCGGTCGATGGTGTCGAAGACCGTCAACTCGGGGTCGAGGAGCTGTGCCTGATTCTGTGCGAAATAGCCGACCTGCACGTTGTGGCCCACCTTCAGCGAGCCTTCGAAAGGTATCTCTCCGAGGATGCATTTGACGAGCGTCGACTTACCCTCGCCATTGCGCCCCACGAAGGCGACTTTCTCGCCTCGACGGATGGTGAGGTTGACGTGGGCGATGACCTCGTGGTCGTAGGCCTTGCGCAGCTCCTCGACGATCAGGGGGAAATCGCCGCTGCGCTGACAGGGCGGGAACTTCAGGTGTAGCGAGCTATTGTCGACGTCGTCGACCTCGATGGGTACGATACGGTTCAGCTGCTTGATACGCTCCTGCACCTGCACGGCTTTCGTGGGCTTATAGCGGAAGCGCTCGATGAAATCCTTGAGGTCGGCAATTTCTTTCTGCTGATTCTCGTAGGCCCGCAACTGTTGCTCGCGTCGTTCGGCTCGCAGACGGACATATTCATCGTACTTCACCTTGTAGTCCCAGACTCGCCCGCAAGATATCTCGAGGGTACGGTTCGTCACGTTGTTGATAAAAGCACGGTCGTGCGAGACGAGCACTACGGCCCCCGTGCGCTGTTGCAGATACTGCTCCAGCCACTGGATGCTCTCGATGTCAAGATGGTTCGTAGGCTCGTCGAGGAGAAGGATGTCAGGTTGCCGCAGCAATAGCTTGGCCAACTCGATGCGCATACGCCAGCCTCCACTCAGCTCGCGGGTGGGGCGGTCGAAGTCCGAACGCTCGAAGCCCAGACCGATAAGGGTACGCTCGACCTCAGCGTGGAAGTTGAGACCTCCCATCAACTGGAAGTGTTCCTCAGCACGCGTATAACGCTCCACGAGGGCCATATAGGCCTCACTCTCGTAGTCGGTGCGCTCGGCCATCTCAACGCTCATGCGCTCTATGGAAGCCTGCAAGTCGTGGATATGGTCGAAAGCCAGCAGGGCTTCGTCCATCACGCTACGTTCATCGGCAAGATCCATCACCTGCGGCAGGTATGCCACCGACGTCTCGCGGGCAACGGCGACGCTCCCCGATGTCGGCTGTTGCTCGCCAGACATAATCTTGAGCAGCGTCGACTTGCCGGCTCCGTTCTTGCCCGTCAGCGCTATGCGGTCGCGATCGTTCACGACAAAACTGACATCAGTGAACAACGGACGTGCGCTGAACTCAACGGAGAGGTGTTCGACGGATAACATATATATATAAGGTGTAACGAGTGGTAGAAAAGAGGTTAGACTTGTACGAACGCTTGACGTGCCTTCTTCAGCAGGTCGGAGGCGAAGATGAAATCGGTGAGCGCCTGATTGTCGGAGGTCGCCACCTGTGTCTTGTCGCCCGTCCATTCCTGAAAGCCTTCCTTGATGAAGATGATGCTGTCGCCGATGCCCATGACGGAGTTCATGTCATGCGTATTGATGATGGTGGTCATCTGGTACTCTGTCGTGATGTCGTGTATCAGCGCATCGATGACCAGCGACGTCTTCGGGTCGAGGCCACTGTTGGGTTCATCGCAGAACAAGTATTTGGGGTTAAGGGCAATAGCCCGTGCTATGGCCACACGCTTCTGCATACCGCCCGAGATCTCATCGGGATATTTCTTCTGCGCGTCCAGCAGGTTGACGCGGTCAAGGCATTGCTGTGCACGGCGGGTGCGGTCGCGCAGCGTCATGGCAGAGAACATATCCAACGGAAACATCACATTCTCGAGCACCGTCATGCTGTCGAAGAGGGCTGCCGACTGAAAGATCATGCCCATCTCACGCCGCAGCAGAGCCTTCTCACGCTTGCCCATACCGACGAAGTCACGACCATCGTAGAGAATCTTGCCGCTGGTGGGTTCCAGAAGCCCTACAATACATTTCATCAGCACCGTCTTGCCTGAGCCCGACTGGCCGATGATGAGATTGGTCTGTCCGGCAGGGAACGTTGTCGTGATGCCCTTGAGGACATCCTTGTCCTCGAAAGACTTATGGATATTCTGTACTTCTATCATAAGGCGGCTCAAGAGAGGATTTGGGTGAGGAAGATGTCGGCAAAGAGGATCAGCATAGAGCAATGCACGACGCTGTCAGTCGATGCCTTGCCGACCTCCACGGAGCCGCCTTCGACCGTGTAGCCGTAGAACGACGACACCGACGCGATGATGAAGGCGAAGAAGAAGGACTTGATGTAGGACATCCACACGAACCACACGTTGAATGAGTGCTGAAGACCGAAGGTGAGGTCTTCGGCGCTGATGATGCCCATGAAGCTGATGCCATAGGCTCCGCCAAGGCCGGCCACCATGGAGAAGGTGACGAGGACGGGAATCATCGTCACGAGACCCAAGATCTTAGGCAGAATGAGGTAAGCGGCCGAGTTGACACCCATGATGTCGAGGGCATCGATCTGCTGGGTGACACGCATCGTGCCTATCTCCGACGCGATATTGGAGCCAACTTTTCCCGCCAGAATAAGGCACATGATGGAACTAGAGAACTCCAATAAGAGAATCTCACGCGTCGTGTAGCCCGTACTGAAACGCGGCATCCAGGGGCTCTGAATATTCATCTTCATCTGAATACAGATGACGGCGCCGATGAAGAACGAGATCATCAACACGATACCGATAGAATCGACACCGAGTTTTTGCATCTCACGGACGTACTGTTTCCAATACATCCGGATACGCTCAGGACGGCTGAAGACCTTGGCCATCAGCATCAGATAACGGCCAAAAGTGGCTAATGGTTGTGTTATTATTTTCATTTCTGGGTGCAAAAGTAGTCAAAAAAGACTAAAAGGAGGGGCTCTAAGCGCAGTTTTTTTGCCGAAAGCAGTAGAAAGTGGTAATAATTATGTACTTTTGCACTCTCAATTCACACTTATGGCAGAAGAACTAGCACCTTCAACCACTCTCGTGGACCCTTCCAGCCCTGCCTGGTTGGCCCCACACCAGACGGCACCGTTGCGCCTCTGTGCCGAACATCTGAAGAAGATCTACGGCAAGCGCACCGTGGCCGACGACGTCAATTTCCACGTCGACCAGGGCGAGATCGTCGGGCTCTTAGGACCCAACGGTGCCGGCAAGACGACCTCCTTCTACATGACCACCGGCCTCGTCATCCCCAACGAGGGCCGCGTCTTCATCGGCGAGAAGGAGGTGACCGACCTGCCGGTGTACAAGCGCGCCAAGGAGGGTATCGGCTATTTGGCACAGGAAGCGTCGGTATTCCGCAAGATGACCGTGGAAGACAATATCGCCAGCGTGCTGGAGCTGCGGAAGGACTGCACAGAGGAATACAAGCGCAAGAAACAGGAAAGCCTCATCCGTGAGTTCCGCCTCGAGAAAGTACGAAAAAACCTGGGCGACCGGCTCTCGGGCGGAGAACGACGACGCACCGAGATAGCACGATGCCTGGCCATCGACCCGAAGTTCGTGATGCTCGACGAGCCCTTTGCCGGCGTAGACCCCATCGCCGTGGAGGACATTCAGCTGATCGTATGGAAACTCAAGCGCATGAACATCGGCGTGCTCATCACCGACCACAACGTAGAGGAAACGCTCTGCATCACCGACCGGGCTTACATGCTTTTCGAGGGACGCATACGCTTCAAGGGCACGCCGACAGAGCTGGCCAGCAACGAAGTGGTTCGTGCGAAATACCTCACCAACAGCTTCGTGTTACGTCCAAAGGACTTCGAGTCAATGGAGCGTGAGCGCAACGCCAATGCCGAGGACGCCTGATGCGCGACTGACAATCTGGCAGGCCACCAAGGCTGGCACTCTTTTTGCAATTCGTCAAACATATTGCTGCAATTTGACATCATACATTATAAAATATCTCAAAAACAAAGACATCAAATGAACATTCAATTCGACAAGACCTCCAGTGTGGCAGCCGAGCTGACCATCACGTTCGAGAAAGCCGACTATCAGGAGCGCGTAGAGAAGGCGCTCAAGGACTATAGAAAGAAAGCGGCACTGCCTGGCTTCCGCCCAGGCCAAGTGCCCATGAGCCTGCTGAAGAAACGCTTCGGCAACGAGATCACAGCCGAGGAAGTGCAGAAACTGCTGTCCGAGAAGCTCTATGGCTACCTGCGTGAGAACAAGGTAAATATGATCGGCGACCCCCTGGCCAGCGAAAAGCAGCAGGCCATCGAATTCGATGCTGAGCAGCTCGAATTCATCTTCGACATCGCTCTGTCACCTGAATTCGATGCCAAGCTCACCGACAAAGACAAGATTCCCTTCTACGATATCGAGATTACCGACGAGATGATTGACAGACAGGTGAAGTCCTTGGCTCAGCGCAGCGGCAACTATGTCCAGGTCGACTCTTGGCAGACAGGCGATATGACCAAGGGCCACATCGCAGAGCTCGATGAGAACGGCAACATCAAGGAGGGCGGAATCGTCAAGGAGGACGCCGTCATGCTGCCTGAATACTTCAAGAACGACGACCAGAAGAAGAAGTTCGAGGGCGTAAGCGTCAACACCGTCATCACCTTCAACCCTGCTGAGGCCTACGACGGCAACGCCGTGGAGGTCAGCAGCCTGCTCGGCATCAGCAAGGAGGAAGCCAAGAACGTCAAGAGCGACTTCAGCTATCAGATCAACGAGATTACACGCTATACCCCCGCGGAGATCAACCAGGAGCTCTTCGACCGTGTCTTCGGCGAAGGCGTCGTCAAGAGCGAGGACGAGTTCCGCAGCCACCTCAAGGAGCAGATCGAGCAGCAGTTCGCCGTAGACAGCGAGTTCCGCTTCCTCATCGACGTACGTCAGTATCTGGAGAAACGCATCGGCGACCTCGAGTGGCCCGACGAGCTGCTCAAGCGCATTATGCGTGCCAACTACCCTGACAAAGAAGAGAGTGATATCGAGGCCAACTATGCGGCCAGCATCAAGGAGCTCGAATGGCATCTTATCAAGGAGCAACTCGCTGACCAGACGGGCATCAAGGTCGAACAGCCCGATGTCCTTGAGACAGCCAAAGAGCAGACACGTGCACAGTTCGCACAGTACGGCATGAACGGCGTACCCGAAGAAATCATCGAGCGCTATGCCAATGAACAGATGCAGAAGCGTGAGCAACTCGATGCCCTGGTGGGACGCACCGTAGAGCGCAAGCTCAGCGCAGCACTGAAGGACGTCGTGAAGCTTCAGAAGAAGACCATCTCCCTCGACGATTTCAACAAACTTTTTGAGCAGAAATAATGCAACAGACCGATTTCCGCAAGTTCGCCACTCGTCATCTCGGCATCAACGGACAGGCGCTGGACGACTACGTGAGCCTTCAGAACCAATATCTCAACCCTTATATCCTCGAGGAACGCCAGCTGAACGTGACGCAGATGGACGTATTCTCACGGCTGATGATGGACCGCATCATCTTCCTTGGCACGCCCATCGATGACTATACGGCCAACACACTGCAGGCTCAGCTCCTGTATCTCGATAGCTCCGACCCTGGCAAGGACATCAGCATCTATCTGAACTCACCGGGCGGCAGCGTCAGCGCCGGCCTCGGCATCTATGACACGATGCAATTCGTCAGTTCCGACGTCGCCACCATCTGTACGGGCATGGCTGCCTCAATGGCCGCCGTGCTACTCGTGGCCGGTAAGGAGGGTAAGCGCTCAGCGCTGCCCCACAGCCGCGTCATGATACACCAGCCCCTCGGCGGTGTGCAGGGTCAGGCCAGCGATATCGAGATCGAGGCTCGCGAGATCCAGAAGCTCAAGAAAGAGCTGTACCAGATTATCGCAGACCACAGCCACACCGACTACGATAAGGTATGGGCTGACAGCGACCGTAACTATTGGATGACGGCCAACGAAGCCCTCGAGTATGGCATGATCGACCAAGTCCTTTCACGTAAAGGCTAAGCCTCTCGCGCGTACGCGTTCCTTAATAATAATATGATTCATTGACTCTATGCCTAAGAAGAAAGATACGTGTTCGTTTTGTGGCCGCGACTCCTCGGAGGTGCGGCTACTCATAAGCGGCATCAACGGTTTCATCTGTGAGGATTGCGCCCAGCAAGCCTACACCATAGCCCAAGAACACCTCGTCGGTGACGTAAAGAAGAAGAAGACCGGTGGTCTCAACTGGGAGGAACTGCCCAAGCCCACTGAGATCAAGGCTTTTCTCGACCAATACGTGATTGGGCAGGACGACGCGAAGCGCTATATCTCGGTCGCCGTTTACAACCACTATAAGCGCCTCGGACAAGACATCAGCGACGATGGCGTGGAGATTGAGAAGAGCAACGTCATCATGGTCGGCCCTACGGGCACGGGTAAAACGCTCATCGCACGTAGCATCGCACGACTGCTGAAAGTGCCCTTCACCATCGTCGACGCCACGGTGTTCACTGAAGCCGGCTACGTCGGCGAGGATGTCGAGAGCATCCTCACGCGTCTGCTGCAGGTCGCCGACTATGATGTCAAGGCAACCCAGCGCGGCATCGTATTCATCGACGAGATTGACAAGATAGCCCGCAAGTCCGACAACCCCAGCATCACACGCGACGTCAGCGGAGAAGGCGTGCAGCAGGGTTTGCTGAAGCTGCTCGAAGGTTCCGTCGTCAATGTACCCCCCAAGGGTGGACGCAAGCACCCCGACCAGGACTACGTGCACGTCGACACGCACAACATCCTGTTTATCTGCGGAGGCGCCTTCGACGGCATCGAGGACAAGATAGCCAAGCGGTTGAACACGCATGTCGTGGGCTACAACTCCGTGCAGAACGTCGCACGCATCGACCGTAAGAACCTGATGAAGTATATCCAGCCTCAAGACCTCAAGGCCTTTGGACTCATACCAGAGATCATCGGCCGACTGCCCGTGCTCACTCACCTTGAGCCGCTTGACCGTCAGGCACTGCGCGCAATACTCACGGAGCCCAAGAACTCCATCATCCGCCAGCAGGAGAAGCTCTTCGCCATGGACGGCATCACGCTGAGGTTCGAAGACGATGCCCTCGAGTACATTGTCGACAAGGCCATCGAGTTCAAGCTCGGGGCTCGAGGACTGCGCAGCATCGTGGAAAGCATCATGATAGCCCCGCAGTATGAAATGCCCTCATCAGGCGAGAAGGAATTTATCGTCACACGCGACTTCGCCATACAACAGATCGAGAAGGCTAACTTGGCAGCCTAAAAACGGCGTTAATATACAAAAAAGTTTTGAAAAGAGCACCTCGGAAGCACAAAAAACACTTCCGAGGTGCTCTTTTCACTAAAAAAGAATAAAAAAGTTGCATTATTGGCAAAATTGTTTATAACTTTGTATCGCAACTGAGACCCCTATCCTATGATTATGGACTACAACCTTACAGAAAGACTTAAGCATTACTTTGGCTTTGACACCTTTAAAGGTGATCAGGAAGCCATCATACGTAACCTGATGAACGGGCGTGATACCTTTGTGCTCATGCCTACGGGAGGAGGTAAGTCGCTCTGTTACCAGTTGCCGGCTTTAATCATGGAAGGCACAGCCATCGTCATATCGCCACTCATCGCACTGATGAAGAACCAGGTCGACGCAATCCGTCAGGTCAGCGCCGACGACGGCATCGCTCATTTCATGAACTCATCGCTCAACCGTTCTGCACTGGATCAGGTGAAGACCGACGTTCTGGCCGGACGAACCAAGCTGCTCTACGTGGCGCCGGAATCGCTGACGAAAGAGGAGAATGTCGACTTCCTGCGACAGGTGAAGATATCGTTCTACGCCGTCGACGAAGCACATTGCATATCGGAGTGGGGCCACGATTTCCGCCCCGAGTACCGCCGCATACGCCCCATCATCAATGAGATTGGGCAAGCACCGGTCATCGCCCTCACGGCGACGGCCACCGACAAAGTGCGCGGCGACATCAAGAAGAACCTGGGTATGCCCGATGCCGACGAGTTCAAGAGTTCCTTCAACCGCCCCAACCTCTACTACGAGGTACGCCCAAAGACCAAGGACATCAACAAAGAGATCATCAAGTTCATCAAGCAAAACCCGGGCAAGAGCGGTATCATCTACTGTCTCTCACGGCGAAGGGTCGAGGAGCTTGCAGAGATCCTCCGGGCTAACGACATCAACGCCCGAGCTTACCACGCCGGCATGGACACACCGACACGCACGCAGACACAGGACGACTTCATCATGGAAGAGATCGACGTCATTGTCGCCACCATAGCCTTCGGCATGGGCATTGACAAGCCCGACGTGCGCTTCGTCATCCATTACGACATCCCGAAGAGCCTCGAAGGCTACTATCAGGAGACGGGACGTGCCGGGCGCGACGGCGGTGAAGGCAAATGTATCACGTTCTACGCCTACAAGGACCTGCAAAAACTCGAGAAGTTCATGGAGGGTAAGCCCGTGGCCGAGCAGGACATCGGGCGGCAGCTGCTGCAGGAGACTGCCGCCTACGCCGAGACCAGCGTCTGCCGGCGCCGTGTGCTGCTCCACTACTTCGGCGAGGAATATCATGAGGAGAACTGCCACAACTGCGACAACTGCCTGCACCCGAAGCAATTGATTGAGGCGAGCGACGAGCTGCGCATGGTGCTGATGGTCGTGCAGACCGTGAAAGAGAACTTCAAAGCGCCCCACATCCTCAACATCATCACCGGCAACCCCACCGAGGAAGTCATTGCCCACAAGCACGACGACCTGGAATGTTTCGGCTGCGGTGACGGCAAGGAAGTGCGCTTCTGGAACACCATCATCCGCCAGGCCATACTCTCGGGCTACCTCTACAAGGAGGTGGAAAACTACGGACTGCTGAAGCTCACCGACGAGGGGCGCAACTTCATCAACAAGCCCTCCAGCTTCCTCATCTCAGAGGACAACGACTTCGACAGCGACTACGTCGATCCCGATGCCGGCACCAGCGCACTCGACGAGGAACTCTTCCAGCTGCTCAAAGATCTGCGCAAATCCGTGGCACGCGAGAAGAACATACCACCCTACGTCATCTTCCAGGACCCCAGTCTCGAAGCCATGGCCACTTTCTATCCCGTCACCATCGACGAGCTCAAGACCATACAAGGCGTCGGCGAAGGCAAGGCCAAGCGCTACGGCAAAGCCTTCTGCGAGCTCATCCTCAAGCACTGCGAGGCCAACGAAATCGACCGGCCTGAGATGTTCAGCGTCCGTACCGTGGCCAACAAGAGCAAGAACAAGGTACGTATCATCCAGAGCATCGACCGCAAGGTTGACCTGGAGGTGCTGGCCAAGAGCATGGGCCTCGACTTCGAGGACTTCCTCGACGAGTTGGACGCCATCGTGGACAGCGGCACGAAGCTCGATATCTCCTACTACCTCAAGTCCATCATGGACGCCGACCAGATAGAAGACATCTACGAGTACTTCCGCGAGACTGAAGTGGACGACATCGATGACGCCATCGATGAGCTCGAAGACGATTACACCGAGGATCAGATACGTCTCGTGCGCATCCAGTTTATCTCCGACCTCGGCAACTAAGCGGCCTTGCACGCCTTTTTACCTGCCATCTTTAGCGTCTATACGTTATCGTTTTTACGTCCTGTCCTTAAGGACTTAAGGACCTTTCCTTGTGCCCTTAAGATTAAGTTCTTAAGTTCTTAAGGTCTTAGACCTTCCTGCCAAGCCATCCGTCTGCATCCTGCGTGGTCGTCTGTACATGAAAACGGCTACGCACGAACGCTCGATGACGAAGATTTAGGCGTATGCGAGGGCCATGGGCGGTTGCTGCAGGACGCATCTGCTGAGCTTGTCAGCGCAGCCTTGAGGGGACTGAGTCGTCCGAAAATCGTTAATCCGCGTTAATGTGCCGTAAAAACAGCCTTTCATTTTGGCTATCTCACGAAAAAGCTGTATTTTTGCGCGCAATAATTAAAAGCAGTATTCCTATGGCAGACTTTATTGCAGACCGCATCGTTATGGACGGACTCACGTTCGACGACGTCCTCCTCGTTCCCGCTTATTCCGAGGTTCTCCCCCGCAGCGTAGATCTATCGACCCGCTTCTCGCGTCACATCGAGCTGAAAGTGCCCTTCGTCACCGCCGCCATGGACACGGTGACCGAAGCCACGATGGCCATCGCCATTGCTCGCGAAGGCGGCATCGGCGTCATCCACAAGAACATGTCCATCGAAGACCAGGCCCGCCAAGTAGCCATCGTCAAACGTGCCGAGAACGGCATGATCTATCATCCCGTCACCATCCAAAGCACCGCCACCGTGGCCGATGCCCTGTCGCTCATGTCCGAATACCACATCGGAGGCATCCCCGTCGTCGACGGCGACAACAAGCTTGTCGGCATTGTCACGAATCGCGACCTCCGTTTCGAGCGCAACACCGGCAAGCCCATTGACGAAGTGATGACGAAGGACAACCTCGTCACGACACACCAACAGACCGACCTCACCGCAGCCGCACAGATCCTGCAAGAGAACAAGATCGAGAAGCTGCCTGTGGTCGACGATGACAACCACCTCATCGGCCTCATCACCTACAAGGACATCACCAAGGCCAAGGACAAGCCTATGGCCTGCAAGGACGAGAAGGGACGGCTGCGCGTGGCCGCCGGCGTCGGCGTGACCAACGACACGATGCAGCGCATCACGGCTCTCGTCGAAGCCGGAGCCGACGCCATCGTCATCGACACGGCCCACGGCCACTCGAAAGGTGTCGTAGAGAAACTGCGTGAGGCCAAGGCTGCCTACCCCGACGTCGACATCGTCGTGGGCAACGTAGCCACCGGCGAAGCCGCCAGGATGCTGGTGGAAGCCGGCGCCGACGGCATTAAAGTGGGTATTGGCCCCGGCTCAATCTGCACGACACGTGTGGTGGCCGGCGTCGGCGTACCCCAACTCTCGGCAGTCTATGATGTTGCCAAGGCGCTTGAGGGCACAGGCGTGCCCCTCATCGCCGACGGCGGTCTGCGCTACTCGGGCGACGTCGTCAAGGCCATCGCCGCTGGCGGCCACTGCGTGATGATCGGCTCACTGGTAGCCGGCACCGAGGAGAGCCCCGGAGACACTATCATCTTCAACGGCCGTAAGTTCAAGAGCTACCGCGGAATGGGCTCGCTCGAGGCCATGGAGAACGGCTCGAAGGACCGCTACTTCCAAGCTGGCGAGAAGGATGTAAAGAAGCTGGTGCCCGAGGGTATCGCAGGACGCGTTCCCTACAAAGGCACGGTGCAAGAAGTCATCTATCAGCTCGTAGGCGGGTTGCGCTCCGGCATGGGCTACTGCGGAGCGGCCACCATCGCCGACCTGCACCATGCCAAATTCGTGCGCATCACCAACGCTGGCGTCCTGGAGAGCCATCCCCATGACATAACCATCACCAGCGAGGCTCCGAACTATAGCAGACCACAGTGAGTGGACGCTTTGAAAAGTAGAAACGTTGAAACGCGGAAAGGCTGAAATATTGAAACGGTTAAACGCTTATAATAGATAGTTAAAAGTCCCATACGGGACATCATCGAAATGAAACGCTTACTATACATTTTCTCTATGTTTTGTGCCGCCTCTGCCCCTCTGGCAGCACAAAGCGAAGATCCCATTGTCATGCGCATCAATGGCAAGGACGTGACACGCTCAGAGTTTGAGTATAACTACAATAAGAACAACACCGACGGCGTCATCGACAAGAAGACGGTGGACGAGTATGTGGACCTTTTCATCAACTACAAGCTGAAGGTGGAAGCAGCCCTGGACGCGCGCTTCGACACGCTGACGTCGTATCAGCAAGAGTTCCGCAGCTACCGCGACCAGCAGATCCGTCCGTTGCTCGTCCCAGCCGAGGCCGAGGAGGCCGAGGTGACCAAGTACTACCAGCAGATGCTCGATCAGCTGGAAGGCAAACAGCTGTTGCAGCCCGCCCACATCTTCGTCCATCTGCCTCAGCAGGCTACGGCCGAGCAGCAGGCAGCGGCAAAGGCGCGTATCGACAGCATCTACGCCGTGCTGCAGGGCGGTGCTGACTTCGCTCAACTGGCCATGAAAGCCTCTGAGGATCATGGCACAGCACGTCAGGGCGGCATCATAGGATGGATTGGTCCGAAGCAACTGCTCAAGGAGATCGAGGACAAGCTCTACGCGATGGAGGTCAACGAGGTTGCCCAGCCGCTACAGTCAACTGTCGGATGGCATATCCTCAAGCTGATGGACAAGAAGCCCCTGGAGCCTCTCGACACGCTGGCACCACGCATCCGCCAGTTCCTCGAGGCTCGTGGCATGAAGGACAAGCTCGCCACGAACATCGTCGACAGTATGGCTGCTGGCAGCGGACGCAGCGTCGACGAGATCATGGACGCTGAAGCTGAACGCCTCGCCGCACAAGACGACGAGCTGAAGTACCTCATTCAGGAATACCACGACGGCCTGCTGCTCTACGAAATCTGCCAGCGCACCGTATGGGAGCCTGCTGCCAAGGACACCGCAGCCCTCGAGAGCTTCTTCAAAGCCAACAAGAAGAACTACGCCTACGCTAAGCCCCATTACTCGGGAGCACTGCTGCAAGCCATCAACCCTAAGGTGCTGAAGCAGGTGAAGAAAACGCTAAAGCGCTACGATGAGGACCGATGGGCAGGTGTCGTCAAGTCGCAGTTCAACAAGGACAGCGTTGTCGTGCGCTTCGAGCGCCGCAACTTCGAGCAGGGTGAAAACGCCATGGTCGACTCGCTGGTCTTCGGCGTCAAGAAGGGCAAGACACGCCCCAGCCAAAAGTATCCTGCCGCTGGTGTCATCGGACGCAAGCTGAAGAAAGGACCTCAATACTGGACTGACGTCAACTCGCAGGTCGTCACCGACTATCAGGCACTGAAGGAGAAAGAGTTCGTCGACGAACTGCGCCGACGCTACAAGGTGGAGGTCTTTAAGCAGGCCCTCGCCACGGTGAACAAACATTGACAACGCAGAGCACACCTATACAGATGATGAAGAGATTATCCTTTTTGGCGGCATCGCTGTGCATCGCCCTGACGACTACGGCACAAGAGGCTACAGGCTCGGCGGCCAACATCGTCGACGAGGTCATTTGGGTCGTCGGCGACGAGGCCATCCTACGCAGCGACGTCGAGAAAGCACGTCAGCAGATGGGGCGTGTCATCGGCAACCCCTATTGTGTCATCCCTGAGAACCTGGCCGTGCAGAAACTGTTCATCCACCAGGCTGAGATCGACAGCATCGAGGTCAACGAGGATCAAGTCAACCGCTACGTCGACCAGAAGATTAGCGAGTGGATCCAGCAAGCCGGTTCCCGGGAAAAGCTCGAGGAGTATCGCAGCATGACCATGGCACAGATACGCGAGGAGACCTACGACCTCATCAAGGACAACCAACTCACGGAACAGGTGCGCGAGCACTTGACGAAGGACATCAAGGTCACGCCCGCCGAGGTTCGACATTTCTTCAAGGACTTCCCCACTGACTCGCTGCCCATGATTGCGACACAGGTCGAGGTGGAGTTGCTGGCCGAGCACCCGAAGATACAGCAAGAGGAGATCGACCGCATCAAAAGCACGCTGCGCGAATACACCGAACGCATCAACAGCGGCGAGATGACCTTCTCCGTCATGGCCCGTATGTTCAGCGAGGACCAGCTCTCGGCACGACAGGGCGGCGAGATGGACTATATGAGCAAGGCCGAGCTCGACCCCGCCTTCGCCAACGTAGCATGGAGCCTTACCGACCCGAAGAAAGTGTCGAAGATCGTGGAATCACAGTACGGCTACCACATCATTCAGCTCGTGGACAAGCGCGGCGACAAGCTGAAGCTGCGCCATATCCTCAAGCGTCCGCAAGTGGATCAGCGCGACATCGACGCCGCCCTGCTGCGCCTCGACTCTATCACGATGGACATCAAGGAAGGTAAGTTCACCTTCGAGGATGCAGCATCGGCCCTCTCCGACGATAAAGACTCGCGCAACAACCGGGGCCTGATGTTCAATGTCGTCATCGACGAGATAGCAGGCGAACGCATACGCACTTCCCGCTTCAAGATGGGAGAGCTACCGACTGAGATAGCACGCGTCGTCGAGGGGCTCGATGTCGGCGAGATATCCAAGCCCTTCACCATGATCGACAAAGCCGGTAAGCTGCAGTGCTGTGTCGTGAAGCTCAAGAACCGAATCAAGGCTCATGCCGCCACCATCACCGAGGACTTCCAGATCCTCAGCCAGATCGTACGTAACAAGCGCTGCGACGAATTCCTCAACAACTGGATTCGCGAGAAGCAACGCACCACCTACGTGCGCATCAACCCAGAATGGGTGAGCTGCGACTTCAAATACCCAGGATGGATTAAAGATTAAGGCCGTCATCCGGGCCGAAGGGCACCGGTGAAAGCCGCCATCTACCAAGACACTAGACATCGTTGAAAACAAGAATTCCTCTCATACTCATCACGTTGCTCACGGCGCTCTGCTCCCTGGCCAGTGTCGCCACACCCTTACCCGCCAAGGAGGGGCAAAAGGGTGGAGCTGCGTCCTCACGCCGCTCTTCGCGACCGCGACAGAAGAGCGACTCACGCATCCATCTGCTGCACTCCGACGAGCTCTTCTTCGACAAAGCCAAGAACCCCGACGCTCAGATCCTGAGGGGCCATGTGCGCTTCCGCCACGACGACGTCATCCTCACCTGCGACAGCGCTTGCTACTACGAGCAGGACAACTCGTTCGACGCTTTCGGGCACGTCAAGATGAACCAGGCCGACACGCTGACCCTCACCTCGCGCGTACTGTTCTACGACGGAGCCGACCAAATGGCACAGGCGCGCTACGATGTCGTGCTGACGCACTTCAAGAGCAAGCTCTACTGCGACTCGCTCGACTACGACCGTCTCTACGACCTCGGCTACTTCTTCCAGGGCGGCAAGCTTGTCGACCAGGACAACGTGCTCACCAGCGAGTGGGGGCAGTACAGCCCCGCTACGCGTGAGGCTATCTTCAACTACAACGTAGACCTCACCAACCCCGACTTCACGCTGCTATCCGACACGCTGCACTACAACACGGGCACTGCCATTGCACGCATCGTGGGGCCATCCAACATCGACAACGGCGACAACCATATCTACAGCGAACGCGGCAGCTATGACACCCGTGCCGGTCACGCCTACCTGCTCGACCGCTCCATCGTCAGCAACAAAGGCACCACCATCACCGGCGACAGCCTCGACTATCTCGAGCAAGGTGGCACCTGCCGGGCCTACAACAACATCGTCTATGTCGACAAGGACAACCAGAATATGTTCACCGGCAACTATATCCTATACATCGACTCCATCGGCTACGCCGAGGCGGCCGACAGCGCCGTGTGCATCGACTATTCGCAGCGCGACACGATGTATATCCACGCCGACACCTTCAAGCTCTACACCTACGACATCGACACCGACTCCATCTGGCGCGAGATGCGCGCCTACTACCACGTACGTGCGTTCCGCATCGACGTACAGGCGGTGTGCGACTCCATGGTCTATATCTCGCGCGACTCATGCCTGACGATGTACGACGACCCTATCCTCTGGCAGCAAGGCCAACAGCTTCTCGGCGAAGAGATCAAGGCGTGGATGAACGACAGCACCATCGACTCCACTCACGTCATACGCCAGGCTCTCTCCGTCGAGCGCATGGACAGCATCAGTTTCAATCAGGTCACGGGTAATATCATGCGCAGCTACTTCCTCGACGGCCGGATGCGCCAGACGCACGTCGAAGGCAACGTGCTCGTGAACTACTATCCCCTGGACGATGACAGCCTGATGATAGGCCTGCTGCACGCCGAGTCCTCTGAGCTGAAACTCTTCATGGGCCCCGAGAAGCTGGAGAAGATATGGATGCCCGAGTCCGAAGGCAAGCTGCACCCCCTGGCACTCATACCACCCGGCGAGCGCAATCTCACTAACTTCCAATGGTTCGACTACGTACGGCCCATAGACAAATACGATATCTTCAATTGGCGGCCCAAGAAGGCGGGCACCGAGCTCACGAAGTCCGTCCAGCATACCCGGCCTAAACAAAGACTCGGCACAGGCGGAGCGCCAGCACGGCCCAAGAGCGCCGGTAAGTTGACTCCCTCGGACGCCATGAGGAAGGAATAAGCAATATGACCTGAGCACATCTGTAACGTTAACTGTTTAAATCACCCATTTGACCATGGCCCTTTTCTCTTCTCGTGACCCGCGCCGCTTCCGTGGCGTACACATCTACACCTCCGAGCGTAAGGACAAGCTCGACAAGCTCGTTGCCGAAGCCAAGCGCGAAGAGCAGATTGAACGTGGCGAGACGCCTGAGTACCACCCCGACATCGCGTCCTACCGAGGCAAGTTCGCACAAAACCTCAAGCGGGTGGATCCCGACCGCAAACGCTTGCATCCGGGACTGGCCATCGCCATCATCGTCGTCCTACTTATCCTCTGGCACTACCTCATGACGGGCAGTTTCAGGTTTTGACAAATTGACAGATTGACAGATTGACAGATTAACAAATTAACAGATTAACAAATTAACAGATTAACAGATTAACAGATTAACAAATTAGCTGATTAGCTGATTGACAGATTAACCGACCGCCTTGGATATCATTCATCTCCTACCCGATTCCGTCGCCAACCAGATAGCTGCTGGCGAAGTCATCCAGCGTCCAGCCTCTGTGGTCAAGGAACTGGTGGAAAACGCTGTCGATGCCGGTGCTACACACGTCGACGTCATCGCCGTCGATGCCGGTCGCACCAGCCTCCAAGTCATCGATGACGGCCAGGGGATGAGTGAGATAGATGCCCGTCTGGCCTTCGAGCGTCATGCCACCAGCAAGATCGAGCAGGCTGCCGACCTCTTCACGCTCACCACGAAAGGCTTCCGCGGCGAGGCTCTGCCTTCCATTGCCGCCGTAGCACAGGTCGAGCTCATCACCCGCACGGCCGAGGATGACCTCGGCACACACCTCCAGATCGAAGCCTCGCGCGTGCTCTCACAAGAGCCTGTCGCCTGTGCCGTCGGCGCCAATTTTCAGGTGAAGAACCTCTTCTTCAACGTCCCGGCACGCCGTAAGTTTCTCAAGACGACACAGACCGAACTCTCCAACATCACCACAGAACTGGAGCGTATAGCTCTCGTCCATCCCGACATCGCCTTCACACTGACCCACAACGGAGCCTCGCTGATGAGCCTGCCGCCGTCAAGCCAGAAACAACGTATCGCGAATATCTTTGGCTCACGAATGGCCGAGCGCCTCCTCCCCGTCAATGTCGAGACCACGATGGTCACCATTCACGGTTTCGTCGGCACGCCGGAGTCGGCACGCCGGCGCGGTGCACAGCAGTTCTTCTTCGCCAACCACCGCTATATGAGGCATCCTTATTTCCATCGTGCAGTACAGGAAGCCTTCACACAGTTCGTGCCCGCTGACCAACAAGTGCCCTATTTCATATACTTCATCGTGCCGCCCGCTGAGATTGATGTGAACATACATCCGACGAAGACCGAGATCAAATTCGAGAACGAGCAGGCCATCTGGCAGATACTCCTCGCCGCCGTTCGCGAGGCGCTCGGACGCTTCAACGCCATACCGACCATCGAGTTCGACACCGAAGGGCGACCGGCTGACATTCCGGTCTTCAACCCCAACGTCAAGACCCATCCCGCGGCACCCTCCGTGCACATCAACCCCGACTTCAACCCCTTCGAACAGGACACACAGACCCACCCCCAACCCCTCCCGTGGAGGGAGGGGAGTTCTCCCGTCCCATCATTAACTACACAGTCCCACCCCCAACAGACCCACCCCCAACCCCTCCCGTGGAGGGAGGGGAGTTCTCCCGGCAACGTGATGACTACGCGCCAGCCTCTCCCCTCCCTTACGGGAGGGGGCGGGGGTGGGTCTTTTGCGGG
>CAMOSA010000007.1 GCA_946624335.1 uncultured Prevotellaceae bacterium | reverse complement strand
CAGAAGCGCTTCACGGTTCGCAAGATGAGCGGCACCGTCGGTGTAGAGCGCATCTTCCCCATCACGAGCCCCAACATCGACAGCATCACCGTCAACAAGGTCGGTAAGGTGCGTCGTGCCAAGCTCTACTACCTGCGTGGCCTCACAGGTAAGAAGGCTCGCATTGCCGAGAAGAAGTCCGGCAAGGTCGAGGAATAATCGACAGGTAGACGACTTGATCAGACAATCGCAAAGGGCGACTCCCGCTGGGAGCCGCCCTTTGTCATATCATGCCACAGGCCCTGTCGGACAAGGCCTTACGCCCGACGCTACGGCATCGTACGCATCTTCAGCGTAGCGGGCTTCAGCCCTTCGGCCGTCGCTGTGAGCGTGACCTCCGAAGGTTGCTGGCCGGCGCGCAGTATGGCCAGGCATCGTCCGCCATAGAGACGGCGGTGGTCGGTCTGGGTGAGTTCGTCGCTGTAGTGGTCACCGCTGCTGACGGCCACGAGGGTGGCGCCGTCGACGTCAAAGTGAATGTCGGCATCGGCTGTGGGCACCACGCGCCCTTTCCGGTCGACGGCCTCGACGCATACATGCTGGAGATCGATACCATCAGCGCGCCAATGCGACTCACGGTCCACGGGCCGACGTTTAGCCATTAACCCATCGAGGTCAGGCACCAGCCTGAGGGCGACGACCTCGCCGGCCGTCTCCTCGCGATGGCGTGCCACGACCTTTCCGTCCTTGCGGGCTATGGCTTCGATATATCCGTCCTCGTAGGTCAGCTTATCCCATCGTATCTGGTTGCGCGTCTTTGGGTTAGCACGGTCATTGCGTTTCGTGCCGCAGCTGCGCCCGTTGATGATGACTTCGACCTCATCGGCGTTGGTGTAGACGGTCAGGTTGAGTGCCTCACCGGGCGTACGTGTCCAATGGTCGGTGAGGCGACGTATACGCTGTTTGACGCCGTTCCACTCGATGTCACGGCTCTGTTCCTGGAAGCAGAGATGCACGACGGGCTCGTCGTCGCGGAAGATGCTGCGGGCCAAATAGGCGTTGGGCTTCGTCGTCAGGTCGATGTTGAAGACGCCCTGTGCCCAGCCCTTGGCCGGCCAGCCCTGGCTCTCGCCGAGGTAGTCGATGGCTCCCCAGTATGCCAAGCCTATGACGCGGTCGAGGTCCATCTCATAATAGTTGGGGCCCATGGCTGCCGTCGTAGCCTCGCTCTGGTAGAACATCATCCAGGGGAAGCGGCGTCCGTCGCCGGGAAAATACATATAACGGTAGTTGTAGGCCGCGATATCGGTCTCCATGACGAGGGGCGCGGGCAGCGAGTCGGTCTGCTGTGAACGGCCACGGGGGTGCATGGCGACGGTGACCAGACGGGTATCGTCGTAGCGCCGCAGCAGCGGTTTCATCATGCGGTACGGGGTGACGCCCCAGTCGCCGTAGGGGATGTTCCAGTAAGTCTGCAGCTCGTTGCCGAGACTCCAGAAGACGATGCTCGGATGGTTGCGGTCGCGCCGGATCCACTCGGGCAGATCGTGTTGCCACTGCTGCGTCCACTCCACGCGGCCACCGATGTACTGCGTGAGCCACTTGTCATACAGCTCGTCGACGACGAGGATGCCCAGCGAGTCGCACAGGTCAAGGAGACTCTCGCTGTAGGGGTTATGGCTGGTGCGAATGTGGTTGAAGCCGAAGTCCTTCAGCAGCCGCAGACGTTTCTCGATGGCACGGGGATAGGCGGCAGCGCCGAGGGCGCCGAGGGTGTGGTGATTGGCGATGCCTTTGAGGATGACCTTTCGCCCGTTGAGCTTCAAGCCGAAGTCAGGCGAGAAGTCGAGCTGGCGTATGCCGAAGCGCGAGCGGACACAGTCGGCCACGCTGCCGTCTGCGCGCAGCACGCTGACCTCGGCGGTGTAGAGATAGGGGTCGTCGACATCCCAGAGGTGCGCATCGGCGAGGCGGATGGCAGGCAGGTCATACTCGCGGGTCCGCTGGTTGCCACGGAAGGTGGCCTTGGTGGTCTGATCGGCAACGCAACGTCCGTCGCGGTCGAGGATACGGGTGCGAATCGGAAGTTCCTTGACGTTACGCTCCAGGCAGGTCAGCTCGGCGGAGAGGACGACCTCGGCAGATGAAGCGCCGGACAGCGAGAGGGGCTTGGCCACGACATGCAGGGGATGGCGGGTGAAGAAGAGAGTGGGGTCGGTGACGACGAGGTGAACGTCGCGGTAGAGGCCGCCACCAGTGTACCAGCGGCTGTTGTTGGCCTCACGTGTGTCGGCCCTCACGGCCAGCACGTTCTCCTCGCCCCAGCGCAGCAGACGGGTGATGTCGGCCTCGAAGCCCAGGTAGCCATAGTCCGTCTTGCCGATAAATTGGCCGTTGAAATAGGCATCGCCGACGTATAGGATGCCCTCGAAGTCGACGAGGACACGGCGTCCCTGCCATGAGGCATCAGGAGTGAAGGTCTTACGATACCATCCAATGCCCATGGCCTTGAAGCCGCGTGGCGAGAGCAGGCTCTTGATGTTGGCGCCAGGGTCGGACGTGTCGGGGCGCTCGTCGGCGCCGGGAGTGACCCACGGCTGCTCGATCTGGAAGTCATGCGGGAGGTTGACGTCGCGCCACGCCGCATCGTCGTAGCTCAGGGCTTCGGCGCCTTCGACATCGCCGGCGTGGAATTTCCATCCGAAGTCAAAGAGCAAGCGCTGACGGGCTGTGGAGGCCGCGTCGGCCGGAGCGGCAAACAGGGTGCCGAGAGCCAGCACACAAGTGGTCACCAGACAAAGGAATCTTTTCATAAGCCTCATTATTTAAGTCGATTAGAACCATTTCGTGCACAAAGATAGACATTATTTGCCAATTTCACGTCTTATCAACCGACTTTTTTGGGCCTTTTCGCCACTTTTCATCACTCTGTCACACGTCGTCATACCTTTCGATACAGCGTTGTCTTCTCACAGACAGCGCGTTACAGCCAAATATAACAAAGTGACGGCTTTTTTAGCTCTTCGTACGAGCGAGGCAAAGGATCGGCCATGTCGCCACAAGCCCTGTTCTCGCTCAGCCCCGACGCCGTGCGCGACCAACGTATGGCAACTCCGATAACACGTCCAGTCGCATCGGGCTGAGCGTATAGACGTATCGGGCTTGACATATAGACGCATCGGCCGAAACGTATAGACGTATCGAGCTGAGCGTATAGACGCATCGGCCGAAACAGCCATACGTGTAAACTGTTTGACAGGGGTCGAAGAGTCCGCACATTCGGCACATCTGTACTACCCGCCTTCAGCGAATAGGCCAAATAAACAGTCGCGACTAATTTTTTTTGCTGTTTTATTCGTCATATTTGCTGGAAAAAGCTTATCTTTGCGCCCACATATTTATTATTTATATAATGGCCACAGCTAAAATTGAGTTTGAACAGATAGTCGAAAGCCTCTTTCATGGCGCTCCCCTGGCTCTCGACCCCAATGGTCTTGCAGAGGTGGAGCGCTGCTATCACTTCCTGGAGACGTTCTCGAAGAAGAAGGTCATCTACGGCATCAACACAGGCTTCGGTCCCATGGCACAATGGCGCGTCGACGACCAGTACCTTCAAGACCTCCAATACAACATCATCCGTAGCCACTCCACCGGCGCCGGCGATCCCCTCCCCGACCTCTACGTGAAGGGCGCGATGATTGCCCGTCTAGGGTCGCTCATGCAGGGTCGCAGCGGCATCCATCGCGAGGTGGTGGAGCTGCTGGCCGAGTTCATCAACCGCGGCATCTATCCGCTGATACCCGAGCACGGCAGTGTCGGCGCTAGCGGCGACCTGGTGCAGCTGGCCCATATCGCGCTGACGCTGATCGGCGAGGGCGAGGTCCACTACAAGGGCGAATGGCGGCCGGCGGGCGAAGTGCTGCGCGAGTGCGGCCTGAAACCCCTGAGCATCCACATCCGCGAAGGACTATCCATCACCAACGGCACCAGCGTCATGACCGGCATAGGGCTCGTCAACCAAGTGATGGCCGAGCGCCTGCTCGACTGGAGCATCATCGCTTCCGTTTGGATGAACGAGATCGCCGAGAGCTACGACGACATGATGGCCGTGCCCCTCAATGAGTGCCGTCGCCATAAGGGCCAGCAAGTCATCGCCCAGCGTATGCGCCAGGTGGCCGAAGGCGGTAGCCTGATGAAGAAACGCGAGCACCACCTCTACGACCCGTCGAAGAACACCGAGCGCGTGTTCAAGCATAAGGTGCAGGCCTACTACTCGCTGCGTTGCGTGCCTCAGATCCTCGGTCCCATCTACGACACACTGATGGCATCGCGCGAGGTGCTGGTCGACGAGGTCAACTCGGCCTCGGACAACCCCATCGTGGACCCCGACACACAGAACGTCTACCACGGAGGCAACTTTCACGGCGACTATATCTCGCTCGAGCAGGACAAGGTGAAGATCGCCATCGTGCGTCTGGCCATGACCTCGGAGCGCCAACTGAATTACCTGTTCCACAACCGCATCAACGACGACATCCTGCCGCCCTTCCTCAACTTGGGCACGCTGGGCCTGAACTATGGTATGCAAGCCTGCCAGTTCACCGCTACGTCGACGACGGCCGAGTGCCAGACGCTGGCCATGCCGAACTATGTCCACAGCATCCCCAACAACAACGACAACCAGGACATCGTCTCGATGGGAACAAATACGGCCCTGCTGACGAAGAAGGTCATCGAGAACGCCTTCCAGGTGATGGCCGTACAGATGATAGCCCTGACACAGGCCACCGACTGCCGCCAATTCGCCGACCGCCTCTCGCCCACCACACGTGACGTCTATGAACACGTACGCCAGCTCGTTCCGCTCTTCATCGAAGACACGCCCTTCTACAAGGAGATCGCTGCGGTGGAGGCCTACCTCAAGCAGAAGTAAACAAGAGCATTTGACCATACATAATCATGATGGAGTCGGCTAAGACTCCCCGAACCAAAATACTACGGATGATGAAATACGCACTTGTCACCGGAGGCTCACGCGGACTCGGACGTGCCGTGTGCCTGAAACTGGCCGAGGCGGGGATTCCCGTCATCGTGAACTATCAATCCAACGCTGCTGCGGCCGAGGACGTCAAAGCCGCCGTCGAGGCGCTGGGCGGACAGGCCGAGCTGATGCCTTTCAACGTCGGCGTGGAAGCTGAGGTGGAGGCTGCCCTCGCCGTCTGGCAGGACGCCCACCCCGACGACTACATCGCCTACCTGGTCAACAACGCCGGCATCCGTCGCGACAACCTGATGTTCATGATGCCCACCGATGACTGGCACGCCGTCGTGCAGACGTCGCTCGACGGATTCTACTACGTCACCAAGCGCTGCCTGCCCAAGATGATGATGCGCCGCCACGGCGGACGTATCGTCAACATGGCATCGCTCAGCGGCATCAAGGGTATGCCCGGACAAGCCAACTACAGCGCTGCCAAGGCCGCCCTCATCGGTGCCACCAAGGCTCTGGCACAGGAGTGTGCCGCACGCAACGTGACGGTCAACGCCGTAGCGCCCGGCTTCATCGAGACGGACATGACGAAAGACCTGCCCGTCGACGAGCTGAAGAAGCTCGTGCCGATGAACCGCTTCGGGCGTCCCGAGGAGGTGGCCGACCTCGTCGCCTTCCTCCTGTCGGACAAAGCGGCGTACATCACAGGCGAAGTCATCAGCATCAACGGAGGACTGTACACCTAAGGTGAGATCAAAATTAAGAAATGAGAAATTAAAAATTCAAAATTAATTCATGTCAACAGCATACAATACAGATATCACGGGCAAGGTAGCGGGCGGACGCCGCGTCGTCGTCACAGGCATGGGCATCTGGTCGTGCCTCGGACAGAACCTCGACGAGGTGGCGGCATCGCTCCGCCAGGGACGTTCGGGCATCGGCGCAGAGCCCGAGCGCATCGGCTACGGCTACCAGAGCTCGCTGACCGGCATCGTGCCGCGCCCCGACCTGAAGAAACTGCTGCACCGCCGCCTGCGTGCCGGCCTTCCCGAGGAAGGCGAATACGCTTTCATGGCGACACGCGAAGCCTTCGAGGGCGCCGGCATCACAGAGGAATACCTCCTCGAGAACGAGGTCGGCATCATCTTCGGCAACGACTCGTCGGCACAGCCCGTCATCGAGAGCGCCAAGATTATGGACGAGAAGCACGACTCACAGCTCCTCGGCTCAGGACTCATCTTCCAGTCGATGAACTCGACGGTGAACATGAACCTCTCCACCATCTTCCACCTGCGCGGCGTCAACTTCACCATCAGCGCAGCCTGCGCCAGCGGCAGCCACAGCATCGGCCTGGCCTACATGATGATCAAGCAGGGGTTGCAGGACGTCGTGCTGGCCGGTGGCGCCCAGGAGACCAACTACTATTCGATGGCCTCCTTCGATGCCCTCGGCACGTTCTCCAAGCGTATGGACGAACCGACCCAGGCCAGCCGCCCCTTCGACCGCGACCGCGACGGCCTCATCCCCAGCGGCGGCGCCGCAGCCCTCGTCCTCGAGGACTATGACCACGCCGTAGCCCGCGGCGCCACCATCCTGGCCGAGGTCTGCGGCTATGGTTTCTCGTCGAACGGCGGCGGCATTTCGCAGCCTTCCGACGAGGGTAGCCTGATAGCCATGCAGCGTGCGATGAACGATGCCGGCGTGACAGCCGACGACATCGACTACGTCAACGCCCACGCCACCTCGACGCACCAGGGCGATATGTACGAAGCCATGGCCCTGACACGCCTCTTCGAAGGTCGCCACGCCTGGATAAGCTCCACCAAAAGCATGACGGGTCACGAGTGCTGGATGGCCGGCGCCAGCGAAGCCGTCTACTGCATACTGATGATGCAGCACCGCTTCGTAGCGCCCAACATCAACCTCGAGAACCCCGACGAGCACGCCGCCACGCTCCGTCTGGCCCGCACCACCGTCGAAGACATCGACCTGCAAACCGTACTCTCCAACAGTTTCGGTTTCGGAGGAACAAACTCGGCACTCGTGCTGAGGAATATGAAATAAGTGATGAGAAGGACATTAATATATTTATTGCTGTTGACCTGTAGCATAACGCTGCAGGCTAAGCCTGATATATTTGGCTTCGTCAAGCTTGATTCGGGTTTGGTAACTCCGATATTTCAAAAAGATGAGATCGCTGACATCCATTTCAACTATGACAATGCGAAGTACAACGGTATGTCTTTACCTGAATATTTAGCCGCAAAAGATGAAGAAGTAGATGAATGGAATGGCTTATTGGATGAATCCCACCCTTTTTTCATTGATTCATGGAATGAAAGGAATAGAAAGGGATTGCAAATCATTCGGACGTCAGAGGCCAAGTATAGCTTAGAGCTCATTGTAGAAGACATCTATATCAATCGGAGCAATGGCGCTGAGATATCCGGTAAAGTCTATTTAATTGACAAGGAAAGTGACCGGAGAATCTGTAAGTTTAAGGTCTTAGGCTTAAAAAGCATAGAAAGCTTCTCCCTCACTGAAGCGCGCCGGCTGAAAGACACATACGAAGTCTTAGCTAAACTTCTCATTAGAGAAGCGAAAAAGAATAAAAAGAATGTTTAACCCCCAAAAACCAACACAACAATGAAACGTACACTATTGACCGCTATCATGGCTCTCGTAGCCATCGTAGCTTTCGGCAAGGCCGATGAGAAGCAACTGCAGCTGACCAAAGCTGACGGAGTAGCCAACATCTTCGACGGTTCCAAGACCGCCAGCGTCAAGTTCATCTATGCAGACGACTGCGTCTGCTCCTACCAGGGCGTCCAGAAGATGCCTTACGCTGAATACGTAAAGGTCAACGGAGAATGGGAAGAAGAGCATACCTACGGCGAGACCGGTTTCACTGAGGAGTGGAACAAGCGCAACAAGAAGGGCATGAAGATCGTCGAGGGCGATGCCGACTTCCAGATTGTCGTCACCATCCATGAGATCAAGGAGATGGCCGCCATGCAAGCATGGTGGGAGCTCGTCAAGGCCGACGTGAAAATCCTCGACGCCAGCAAGGCATCCGTCGTGGAGTACAAGGTCAACGAGTACTACGAGGTGGCCGGCGGCTTCGCTGCCATGAAGCTGCGCAACCGCATCAAGGAGACCTTCGAGGGACTGGCAGAGTCCATGATTGTCTTCGCCAAGAAAGCGAACAAATAACCGTCAGAAAAGCAAACAAAAGCAGCAATGAAACTATTCCCCGCCTTGGAAAAGGCTTACTCGAAAGAGCAGTTGTCGGCCCGCGACGCACAAGCCAAGGCCGAGTTCATCGCCTGGGGGCCTGTCGTCTTTCAGGCCTCACGACTGATGATTAAGTTCGGGATCCTCGACCTGCTGCGCGATGCCGACCAAGGGCTGACGCGACAGGAACTGTGCGAGCAGACAGGACTCTCGGACTACGCCGTGAAATGTCTGACGGAAGCCGGCCTGTGCATCGGCACCATCCTGGTGGACACGCAGACCGACCGTTTCACCCTTTCCAAGACGGGATGGTTCCTGCTCAACGACCCCGCCACTCGTGTTAACATCGACTTCAACCACGATGTTAACTACGAGGGGTGGTTCCATCTCGAAGAGGCACTCAAGGAAGGACGTCCCGCCGGCCTGGAACACTTCGGCCCCTGGCCTACGGTCTACGAGGCGCTGAGCGAGCTGCCGCCACAAGTGCAGCGGAGCTGGTTCGGCTTCGACCACTTCTACAGCGACGGTTCCTTCCCTGAGGCCCTGGAGATCGTCTTCGGCAAGTACAAGACACGGTCGCTCTACGACGTCGGCGGCAACACCGGCAAGTGGGCCTTGCAGTGCGTCAGCCACGACCCGACGGTAGAAGTCACCATCCTCGACCTGCCGCAGCAGATCAAGATGATGCAGGCCAACACAGCCGGCAAGGCCGGCGCCGAGCGCATCAAGGGCTACGGCATCAACCTGCTCGACCCCGAGGCGCTGTTCCCACGGCGTGAGGGTGACCTGGATGCTATCTGGATGAGCCAGTTCCTCGACTGCTTCAGCGGCGAGGAGATCGTCAGCATACTCACTCGCGCCAAGAACGCCATGACGGACCAGACACGCATCTTCATCATGGAGACGCTGTGGGACCGCCAGCGCTTCACGCCCGCCGCCTTCTGCCTGACGATGACCAGCCTCTACTTCACCGCCATCGCCAACGGCAACTCCAAAATGTATAACACCGAGGACATGACCAGCTATGTCCACGCCGCCGGACTCGAAGTAGAGACAATCTACGACGGCCTCGGACAAGGGCACAGCATCATGGTATGCCGGCAGAAGCAATAACGCTGCAAGCATGGAGATACATAATAAATAGTAAATAGTCAAATCATAAATCACATCATGTCAAGACAAGAAATTGAAGCAAAGGTGAGGAACTTCCTCATCGAAGACCTCGAGATCGAGGAAGATAAGATTACGCCCGACGCCCGCCTCAAGGAAGACATGGGCATTGATAGCCTGGACTTCGTAGACATCGTCGTCATCGTCGAGAAGAACTTCGGCTTCAAGATCAAGCCCGAGGAGATGGCCGGCATCACCACACTGACACAGTTCTGCGACTATATTGAGAGCAAGGTGGCATAGAGGCCGCCCTGCCCTTAGTGTAAGGGTATAGGCAAGTATGGAACAGCCGCAACATCAACAGTGGAAGGGCACGACGGACGGTACGCCGTGGATGCAGCGCACCCTGGTCCGGTGTCTCGGATGGATGAACCTCCCGTTCGTCTATGCGGGTATGGCCTTGGTCGTACCTTTTTATATGTTGTTCAACCATCAGGGCTACCTCAGCCAATACCACTACTTCCGCCGCCACTTCGGCCACGGCCCCTTGCGCGCTTTCTTCGACGTCTACGCCAACCATTTCCGCTTCGGTCAGATCATCCTTGACCGTTTCGCCTTCTATGGCGGCAAACGCTTCAAGCTGACCATCGACGGCAACGAGCGCTTCCTGTCGCTGTGCAACGCGCCCGGCGGTTTCATGCAGATAGGCACCCACGTCGGCAACTTCGAGCTGGCAGGCTATATGCTCTCGCAAGAGCAGAAGACCATCAACGCTCTCGTCTTCGGCGGCGAGACAGGCACGGTGATGGAGAACCGCAACCGTGTCTTCGAGCACCAGAACCTGCGCCTCATCATGGCCAACGGCGACATCGACCACGTCTTCGAGATGAACCGTGCGCTGGCCGACGGCGAAATCGTGTCGATGCACGGCGACCGCATCTTCGGCTCACAGAAGACGGTGCGATGCCGCGTCCTCGGCGCCGAAGCCGACCTGCCCTTGGGACCATATATACTCGCTGCGACACGCGACGTACCAGCCCTCTGCACCTTCGTGATGAAAGAGAGCGTGCACGCCTACCACATCTATGTCTACGAACTCAGCATCCCGGAAGAGCTGAAGGGCAAGAGCGCCAAGGTGCGCGCTGCCGCCCTCGCCCAGTCCTATGCTGACTGCCTCACCGAGATACTGAAGCGCTACCCTCACCAGTGGCTCAACTACTACGAGTTCTGGCGAGAGCCGTCGACCGAGTCGTGAACGCCAACATTAATCCCCAAATGTCCATAGCTGAATGTTGAACGTAGAAGAAATACCCATCCTGGAACTGATCCCTCAGCGACCGCCCTTCGTCATGGTCGACCGTGTCGAAGCCTTCGACCGTGTCCGCACGACGACATCGTTCACCGTACGCGACGAATGTATCTTCGTCGAGGACGGCGCCATGACGCCCGACGGCATGGTGGAGAACGTGGCACAGACCTGTGCCGCCCGCATGGGATGCGTCAACTACCTCAACCGCGAGAGCGTCAAGCTCGGCTTCATCGGCGCCGTGCGCGACATGTCCTTCCTGCGTCTGCCCTGCGTCGGCGAGACACTCACGACGAGCATCATCGTACGCGAGGAAGTGTTCCGCATGACGCTCGTCGATGCCGAAGTACGCTCTGGCGACGAGATTATCGCCACGGCCGAGATGAAGATAGCCCTCAGCGAGGTCGACGCACAGTGAGCGCACACAACCTCAATCACAATCCAAATCGAACGATGAAAGAACTACGCGCCAGTAAACTGCTGGATATACGATTCAGCGAAGTCGACTCGATGGGTGTCGTCTGGCACGGCTCCTACCCTCTATACTTCGAGGACGCCCGTGAGGAGTGGGGCCGCAAGTACGGCTTTGGCTATCTGGATATGTTCGAGCATGAGTTCTACGCTCCACTCGTTGATCTGCAGTTCAGCTACAAACGCCCAATAATATATGGTATGCGTCCACGCATAGACATCACCTATCGCCCCACTGACGCAGCCAAGATTATCTACGACTATGAGATCCATGACACCCGCGACGAAGCCCTGCTCACCACAGGCCACAGCATACAGGTGTTCATGAACAAACAATATCAGCTCCTGTGGGAGAACCCTCCCTTCTACGAGCAATGGAAGAAACGATGGGAAAACGAGTAGCCAAAGTCATCGCGCACCACGCCTTCACGCCCCTGGCCGACGGTAGCCACGAGAACTACCTTCGCGTCAAGGCGGGACAGACTGCTGTGCAACGTCATGCCGCAGAGGAATGGGACCTCGGCGAGGACTTCATGGCAGGCATCATCGCTACGCCAATAGCCTCGCCCAGGGCGACCAACATGGCCCTGCACTCTATCCGTCAAGCCTTGAGCCAGCTCTCCGGGCCTCTGCCGCCGGCTGACACGCTGCTGGTCGTAAGCACCACGAAAGGCAACGTCGACAAAATCGATGACGCGGCCGACGATGAGCTGCGTCTCGGCGCCATGGCCGACGATATGGCCCGCCAACTAGGCTTGACACAGCAACCGCTGGTCGTCAGTAACGCTTGCACCAGCGGCGTGTGCGCACAGATCGTAGCGCAACGCCTGCTTATGACAGGCCGCTGCCACTACGTCATCGTCTGTGGCGTAGAGGCTCAGAGCCGTTTCATCGTGAGCGGTTTCCAGAGCTTCCACGCCCTCTCGCCCGAGCACTGCCGGCCATTCAGCAGCAACCGTGTGGGCCTGAACGTCGGCGAGGCTGCGGCTACTATTATATATAAGGTGTCCGAAGCCACCGATGTCGCTGCCGACGAATGGGTGCTGCACGCTGGTGCTATCCGCAACGATGCCAACCACATCAGCGGCCCCTCACGCATCGGCGAAGGCAGCTTCCGCGCCCTGCGCGCCGTCATGCATGACGCCACACCCGACGAGCTGGCTTTCGTCAGCGTCCACGGCACAGCCACCCCCTACAACGATGAGATGGAGAGCATCGCCATAGACCGTGCAGGGCTCATCGGCGTGCCCGTCGGGAGTCTCAAGGGCTACTATGGCCACACAATGGGCGCTGCCGGCGTCCTCGAGACCATCCTGTCGATGGAAGCCGTCGACGACGGCACGGTGCTCGCCACCCTGGGCTACGATGGCCAACTGGGCGTGAGCCATCCCGTCAGCATCGCTGCCGAGAACAGGACAACCGACAAGCGTTCCTTCGTCAAGCTCATCAGTGGCTTCGGAGGTTGCAACGCTGCCATACGCATGACGAAAGGAGGTGCGCTATGACTCATTTAGGTAAGATCGTCATCACACCAAGGGGTGTTGAGCTTAACAGCCAGGTGTATCCGACAAGTCAGATAGGCGATGCGCTGCTCACAGCTTGCTACCGCAGCTGCCATGCCGACTATCCGAAGTTCTTCAAGATGGATCCGCTGTGCCGACTGGGCTTCATCGCCTCGGAACTGCTCCTGCAGTCGCAGGACGAAGAGCGCTTCATCCCCCGCGAAGACCGCGCCGTAGTGCTGGCCTCGTGCAACGGCTGCCTCCACACCGACCGCCACTACGCCTCGACCATCCACGCTGGCGACAACTATTTCCCCAGCCCTGCCGTCTTTGTCTACACGTTGCCCAACATCGTCACAGGCGAGATCGCTATACGCAACAAATATCTCGGCGAGTCATCGATGTACATCGTCGAGGACGGCTTGACCGAGGAAGAGCTGGTACAACGCCTGGCGGAGCTGACCTTCCAAGATCCAGTCACGACGTCGGCCATCATCGGGTGGGTCGACTACCATGACGGCGACCATTACAACGCCATTCTCTATCTGATTCAAAAATAATAACTCATAAAAGTACAATCTAAACGATTATGGAAGAATTGATTCAACAGTTGAAAGAACAAATCATCGAAGTACTGAACCTCGAAGACGTCACGCCCGCCGACATCGACAACGATGCTCCCCTCTTCGGCGAAGGCCTGGGTCTCGACAGCATTGACGCCCTCGAGCTCATCGTCATGATGGAAAAAGAATATGGCATCAAGCTGAAGAACCCTGCCGAGGGTAAAGAGATCTTCAAGAGCATCAACGTAATGGCTCAATACGTCAACGAACACCGCACCAAGTAAAGGAGTAGGCATGAGTGAACCTATCCTGATCACAGGAGTGGGCATCGTGTCGGCCATAGGCCTCGACCGTGCTGAGACGCTGGCCTCCCTGCGGGCTGGCAAGACGGGTATTGGCCCCTTGCGTTTCCTCAAGACCGACCACCACGAGTTCCCCGTCGGCGAGGTCCCTCTCTCCACCGACGAGATGGCCGCACGGATGGGCATTCCCGAGGGACAGCCGCGGACGCGAACCGCCCTGATGGGCATGATGGCGCTGCAACAGGCACTACAGCAGGCCCAGCTCCAGCCCGTCGACATCGCACGCGCCGCCTTCGTCTCAGGCACCACCGTAGGTGGTATGGACATGAGCGAGCAGTACTACCTCGACTTTCTCAACAACGACCTCCACAACGATTATATCGCGCAGCACGACTGCGGTGCTTGCACCGAGAGCATCGCCGACCGTTTCGGCCCCTTCGCCTCCATGTCGACGCTGTCCACGGCGTGCTCGTCGGCCGCCAACGCCATCATCAACGGCGCCAACGACCTGCGTTGTGGGCGTCATGAGATAGCCGTCGTCGGTGGCAGCGAGTGTATCACCAAGTTCCATCTCAACGGGTTCAACTCGCTGATGATCCTCGACCATGAGCGTTGCCGCCCCTTCGACGAGACTCGCGCCGGCCTGAATCTGGGTGAAGGTGCCGCCTTCCTCGTCATCGAGACGATGACTTCGGCACGGCGTAGGGGCGTACGACCTATCGCGGTGCTCGAAGGCTATGGCAATGCCTGCGATGCCTTTCACCAGACGGCCTCGTCGCCTGACGGCGAAGGGTCTTATCTGGCCATGAAAGAAGCCCTCGCCGACGCCGGTCTGACACCGGCCGACATCGACTATGTCAATGCCCATGGCACGGGAACGCCCAACAACGACTCCAGCGAGAGCCAAGCCATGATGCGCCTCTTCGGCAGCGATATGCCACCCGTGAGCAGTACGAAATCGTTCACGGGACATACGACGAGCGCCTCGGGGAGCATCGAAGCCGTCATCTGCCTCTTGGCCCTGCAGGAGCAGTTCCTGCCATTGAACCTCGGATGGCAGCATCAGATGCCCGACGGCATTACACCGGTCACCGATGCCACGCCGCGGCACCCGTTGCGCCACGTGCTCTGCAACAGCTTTGGCTTTGGAGGCAACGACAGTTCGCTGGTGTTGGGGAGCGTCCCCCCTGGCTCCTACGCTAAAGGAGCTACCGACAAAGCAACTGCCGATGACACCACCACGACCCACGTCGCACAAAGAGGTGTCGCAGGCGAGGTCTACCTCACTGCCGCTGAGCAGATTTCTATCCAGGAAGGCCTCAGCGAAGCCTGGCTCGATACACCTATTATATATAGTGAGCCCTACGTGCGCTCGCTCGATGTCGACTTCAAGCAATGGCTGTCGCCTGGCGAGTCACGCCGAATGGGCAAGCTGTTGAAGCGCGCCTTGGCCACTTCGCTGTCAGCGATGCACAAGGGTGGTGTCGAGCACCCCGATGCCATCATCACCGGCACTGGCCTTGGCTGCATCGAGAACACCGAAATCCTGCTGACCCATCTCTGCGAAGAGGGTGAGGAGAACTGCAAGCCTACGCCCTTCATGCAGTCGACGCACAATACCATCAGCTCGCTCGTGAGCATCCACACCAAGTCGCATGGCTACAACGCGACGTACGCTCACAAGGAAGCATCCTTCGACTGTGCCCTCGAGGACGCCTGGCTACAGTTGCAACTGGGTCGCATCCGCACGGCTCTCGTCGGCGGTCAGGATGAGATGACGCCCAAATACTTCGGCCTGCTCCGCAAGACCGGATACTTAGGCAACCCAGGGCAGACGGCTGGCGAGACAGCAGTCAGCGTCATGCTCAGTGCCGAAGCCACGGCTGATGCCCTGTGCCGCATGACCTACTTCCGGCGCTGTTACCGTCCTTCGGCCGAGACACTGGCTGCTGTGGCAGCCGAGGTCGGAGCAGTCGACGCCGTGATGACGTCCGTCTCAGGTGCGGCAACGAGCGTGACACCCCTGCTCCGCGAGGCGGCATCGCTCTTCCCCGGTACGCCCCTCCTGCAGTTCAAGAACATCTTCGGTGAGAGCTACACCGCCTACGGCCTTGGCATCTATGCCACAGCCCATGTGCTCCATCGGCAGTTGCTGCCCGATGCGATGCTGATTGAGGGCTTCGAAAAGCCCACAGCTCTTCGCCGCATCCTCGTGCTGAACCAGATTGATGGGAAGGACTACACCTTCGCCATCCTTGAACAGCTGTGACAGCGGCCGAGCCCCTGGCTTCAGCCCACAGAATTGTCAAATCATTATATCGCTAAATAACATCGTGTGGCAGTTACTCCTTTTAGCCGTGTTGCAGAGCGTCCTGCTGAGCGCAGGACAGGTCTGCCTGAAGTTTGCCCTCAACGCTATGGGCTCACCCTCCTGGCGCTGGAGTTTCATCACCGCACAGCTGACCAACTGGTGGTTCCTGGCGACAGGTATACTACTGATTGCCAGCTCCGTGTTGTGGATGTACATCCTCAAGAAGTACCCGTTCAGTATGGCCTATCCATTGGCCAGCATGAGCTATGTCTTCGGTATGCTGGCTGCCATCTTCATCTTCCACGAGGAGGTGCCGATGACTCGCTGGCTGGGCGTCGTACTGATCATGGGTGGCTGTTATTTCATCGCTAAATAAGACGGATTATGAGAAAGTGGTTATTAGCGCTACTCCTCTGCCTGCCGACCGCGCTGACAACGTCGATGGCGCAGAAAGCGGTAACAAAAGCCGAGCAAGAACGCATCATCAGTGAGATCAATACAGCGGCTCAGAAAATACGTACGCTGCAATGCCAGTTCGTGCAGACCAAGGAGCTGAGCATCATGAACGACAAGATGGTGAGCAACGGTACGATGGCCTTTGCGAGCCCTGGCAAGTTGTGCTGGCACTACACCTCACCCTACGACTACACGTTCATCATCGCCGATGACAAAGTACACATCGGCAAGGGCAAGAGCCGCAACAGCATCGACCTGAAGAGCAGCCAAGCCTTTCAGGGCATCGCCAAGATGATTGCAGGCAGCGTCACCGGCAAGTGCCTGACGCAAACCGATGACTTCGACGTGAAGATCCAGGCCGATGACAAGGTCTACGTGGCCAACCTCACGCCCAAGGCCAAGCGAATGAAGAAGATGTTCGCCGCGATACGCCTGACCTTCAACAGGACGACACGCACGATGGAACGCGTGGAAATGAAAGAAGCCGGTGGCGACAACACTGTCATCGCCTTCCAGAATGTAAAACAAAACCAACCGCTCAGTGAGAAGACTTTCGCTTTGGATTAGTCTGTTGCTGTGCCTGACAGACCTCGCGGTCAGGGCCCAAGACAGCCATCCTCTCCTGCTGGCAGGCGAGGAACGGGCTTCGTGGAACTTCACGCTGGAGCGCGGCTCGATGACCGTCACCGGCATCTGCCTGACGCGCCAGACGGAGCACGGCCTCGTTGGGTCCGTCGTCAACGAGTTCGGCCTACATTTCTTCGACTTCACCTGCGAGGATAACCGCGTGAAGGTGAGCAACGTCTTCGCAGCGATGGACAAGTGGTACATCCGCCGCGTACTGCGCCGCGACCTGCGCCTGCTCGCTGCCGACACCGCCCTCAAGCCCGGCCGCCGTCGCCTCCTGTCGACATGGCTCCCCGACTCGCTGTCGCTACAAAACAAGAAATATGGAATAACCTATCGCTTCGAGCGCCTACAACAATAGATGCAATGAAACTGACGAACGACTTCTTCCGCGTGCTCTCCTCTGAGCAGGACGAGACGAGCGGCACTTATGAGATAGCACTGAACCCTGAGCACTTCATCTACAAGGCGCACTTCCCCAGCAACCCCATCACGCCGGGCGTGTGCCAGCTCGGCATCGTCGAGGAGCTGCTCTCAGCTCAGGTCGGACAACCGCTACGACTGGCGCATATCAACAACATTAAATACATGAACATCATATCGCCGCTCGAGAATCCGACGTTTCAAGTACGCCTGACACGCATCCAGCCTACCGACGAGGGCTATAGCGTGCAGGCTGTTCTCGCTGGTGAAGCGGCATCGTTCACCAAGATGTCCCTGCGCCTGACGCCCAAGGGCTGTTGACCGATTCGTCATTTACCGGTCATTGCCCACGTCCCACATTAGGTCACACGATTTTCATCACCCCTGTCACCATCCGCCCTATGCGCACCACCCTCCTTATCCCTACCTACAACAACGTCACGACGGTCTGCGATGTCATCCGCCGTGCTGCTGCAGTATGGCCCGAGGTAATGGTGGTCAACGACGGCAGCACCGACGACACCCTCGCCCGTCTTCAAGAGCTACAGCATGAGGTACCGTTCGAGCTCGTCACCTACGACCGCAACCGCGGTAAGGGTGGTGCGCTGAAGGTCGGTTTTCGTCGTGCCCAGGCGCTTGGCTTCACCCATGTGCTGACGCTCGATGCCGACGGGCAGCACTATCCCGAGGATGCACCCCTGCTGCTGCAAGCCGGCAATCAACACCCCGAAGCCATCATCGTCGGCAGCCGCTCGTTCGATGACGAGAATATGCCGGGCGGTAATGTCTTTGCCAACAAATTCAGCAACTTCTGGTTCACCGTTCAGACGCTCCAGCACATCCCCGACACCCAGACGGGTTTCCGCCTCTATCCCTTGCGGCACCTTGGCGGTCTTCGCGTACTGACCTCCCGCTATGAGGCCGAGTTGGAACTGCTGGTGTTCAGCGCATGGCGCGGCACCAAGCTCATACCCGTCCCGGTGCGTGTCTACTATCCCTCGCCCGAAGAGCGGGTGAGCCATTTCCGCCCGACGATGGACTTCCTACGTATCACCGTCCTCAACACGGTCCTGTGCCTGCTGGCCATCATCTACGGCGGCCCGAGGATGCTGCTGCACCGCCTCTGCCGACTATTCACTAAAACTCACTCATAAGGCGCCTGACGCTGTCACGCGCTTATCTCAAAGGCTAATGATATGAATCCGTTTCTGTGGACATACGACCGACTCTCGCATCGCCGCTGGCTGGCTTGGACACTCTGGCTGGCCGTGGTGGCTGTGTCGCTTGTGTTGTCTTCACGTATTCGTCTGAAGGAGGACATCAGCGACTTTCTCACGACCGACTCCACGAGCACACGCTATATGTCCGTCTTCCAGCAGATCGGCGGGCAAGACCGCATCGTCATCGTCGCTTCGTCCGACGAGGCCGACGAGGAGGCCCGTGTGGATTCCATCAAGAACGCCCTTCTGGACTTCGAGCAAGGCTTGCACGAGGTCGACACGGCAGGCATTGTCCAAGACTTCTCCATCGAGGTCGACGAGGATGCCTTTGCCGAAATGATCGATTTCATCGTCGATAACGCCCCCCTGATGCTGACTGATGCGGACATACGAAGGGCCGACAGCCTGCTCGCTTCACCCTCCTACATCCGTGAAGCCCTGGAGCAGAACCGCCAGATGCTGTTGCTGCCTACGGGAGGCATGACGGACATCGCCGTACGGCGCGATCCCCTGCACTTGTTCTCGCCACAGCTGTCACGTCTGCAGACACTGCGTGGCGGCCATGGCTACAGCATCGAAGACGGCATCATCCTCACGTCCGACCGCAAGGCCGGCATCGCTTTCCTCATCAGCCCCTATGGCTCCAGCGACAGCGGACAGAACCGTGAGCTCAAAGCACTGGTCGACGAGACTGTTCGACGGCTGTCAGACAGTCACCCCGGCCAGCACTTCTCAGCGATAGGCGCACCAATGATAGCCGTCACCAATGCTGACCGCATCAAGACCGACGGGATGATTGCCGGTCTGCTCAGCATCGTACTCATCGCCCTCGTCCTCTTCTACGTCTTCCGCCGGGTGAGCGATATCCTATGGATGATCGTGTCCATCGCGACAGGCTACGCCGTGGCCATGGGCGTGATGAGCTTATACCATCACGAGCTATCAGTGATTGTCCTCGGCACAGGTGCCGTGCTCATCGGCATCGCCGCCAATTATCCGCTCCACTACCTCGACCACCGTCGTCACGAGCGTGATGAACGCAAGGCACTCTCCGATATGATCCCGCCTCTGCTCACAGGCAATATCACTACCGTCAGTGCCTTTGCCTGCCTGGCATGGATGGACTCCGACGCGATGCGCGACTTGGGCATTCTCGGCGCATTGGTACTTGTCGGCACAATTCTCTTTGTGCTCACCGTGCTGCCTGTGTTCGTAGCCGGACAGCGGCGGCAGCCATCTGTAACGCCAGCTGCTTCCGCAGCCTCAGACGCAATGACGGCAGACATCGAGTCATCGGGCACAGCAGCAGTCCCATCGCCCTACGGTCTGCGCCTCGCCCAATGGAGCCGCTCGCCCTGGCTGTTGCTCTTCATGGTCGCCATGACCTGTGTATTTGGCTACTTCAGCCTCCAGACAACTTTCGACACGAACCTCCAGCACATCAACTATATGACCCCCGAGCAACGCGATAACCTGTCGCTGCTCAATGTCGGGCTCGAGACCGCCACGGGCACCGAGGTGCTGGCTGTTGCCGAGGCGACGACGATGGATCAGGCACTCGAGCGTGCCGAGCTGATGACCGACAGCCTCCGTGCTGCGGGTCTGACCGTACGGGGCCTACAGGGCATCGTGCCGTCGCAGCAGGCACAAGCAGCGTCCATCGAGCGTTGGAACGCTTTCGTCAGACGGCATCGCCAGCAACTGTCGACACAGCTGCTGGCAGAAGGTCGTGCCCAAGGTTTCTCCGAGCATGCCTTCGAGCCGTTCCTGTCGCTGCTAGACAACGAACATGAGCCGCAACCGGCCGACTATTTCGAGCCTGTCACGTCCGTCGTGGGCACACCTTTTATATTAAATGACCCGGCCGGCGGCCACACACGCATCGTCAATTATATCCGCGGCGACCAGCCCATGGCTGACGAGGTCAAGCAGGCTTGGCGCGAACGTTTCTCCGACCTCGGCTTCGTCTTCGACAACCGCGACGTGCAACACTCACTCGCCACGACACTCTCTGATGACTTCAACTACATAGGCTTCGTCTGCGGTTTCGTAGTCTTCTTCTTCCTCTGGCTGTCGATGGGCAGCCTCGAGCTCAGCCTGATGTCCTTCCTGCCCTTAGCCGTTGGTTGGATATGGATTCTCGGCATCATGCAGGTGCTCGGCCTACAGTTCAATATCGTCAACATCATCCTGGCCACCTTCATCTTCGGCCAGGGCGATGACTACACCATCTTCATCACCGAAGGCCTCGTCTACGAGCACACCTACGGCCGCCCCGTGCTGAAGAGCTACAAGAACAGCGTCGCCCTCTCAGCCCTGCTGATGTTCATAGGCATCGGCTCGCTCATCATCGCCCGTCACCCTGCCATGCGCTCGCTGGGCGAAGTGGTCATCGTCGGCATGGCCACCGTCGTGCTGATGGCTTTCTACTTGCCACCACTGATCTTCAGGTGGCTGACGACGGAGGGCGGCAAGTTGCGCGAGGTGCCCTTGACGCTGGAGCGCATAGCCCTCACCGTCTATGCCTCCGCCTTCTACCTCATCGTGGCCAGCATCTACCAGCTCTTCGCCTTCCTCTGGAGTCATATCGGGCCCTACACAGAGCGCAAGAAGATCTTCTTCCATCGCACACTCTACCGTATCTCGCGCTTCTGCATCGAGCATGTGCCCGGCACGACGTACAGCGTCGGCAACCCCTACGGCGAGACGCTGGAGAAGCCTGCCATCATCGTCTGCAACCACCAGTCGCAACTGGACCTGATGGCCGTGCTGAGCATAGCCCCCAAGACGGTCATCCTGACCAAGAAATGGGTGTGGAACAACCCGCTCTACAGCCTCATCCTACGTGCGGCAGAATTCTATCCTGTCAGCGAAGGTGTCGACAACATCAACGAGAAGATTGCCGACCTGCTCAAGCGGGGATACAGTGTCGTCACCTTCCCCGAAGGCACGCGCTCCAAGGACCGCCAGATCCATCGGTTCCATCAGGGCGCCTTCCACATGGCCAAGACCTACGGCGTCGACATTCTGCCCATCTTCCTGACAGGCTTAGGCCACGTCCTGCCCAAGGATGAACTGGCTTTCCGCCGCGGATCGATGCACATGGAGATCGGCAAGCGCATCACGCCCGATGCGTTCAAGGACCTCGAGACACGTCGTCTCACTCAGGATGTTCGTCGCCTCTTTGTTGAGCGCTATGCACAGCTGCGCCGCGAGCAGGAGAAGACAGCAGCCGTCGTACCCTACGTGCGCTATCAATATATGTACAAGGAAGTCGGCGTGAAACGCGAAGCGATGCGCAAGCTCAAGGACATCTTGGCACACGCCGAGGAGATCGACGGCTGGCAGGGTGGCAGCGAGCATCGCATCAACCATTGCGGACAAGGCGAACGAGCTTTTGTCTTTGCCCTCGTCCATCCCGACGTCAACGTCGTCGCCTCCGACCCTAATGCCGACAAGATCGCTGTGGCACGCAACGTGAATATCCATTTGTCTAACCTCCGATTTGAAGTGTCATGAAGCGATGCGTCATCATAGGCAGTGGCCTCGGCGGCCTCTCGACGGGTGTCATCCTGGCACGCGAAGGCTACGACGTGACTATCCTCGAACAGGAGGCACAGATCGGTGGCTGTCTGCAATGCTTCAAGCGCCACGGCATTAAGTTCGAGACCGGTATGCACTTCATCGGCAGTGCCCGTAAAGGGCAGACCCTGAACCGCCTGCTACGCTATCTGGAGATTGACGATGTCGCCCTCAGCGAGCTCGACCGCCAGGCCTACGACATCGTACGCTTGGGTGCCGACGAGTTCCGCTTCCCTAACGGCGCCGAGGCTTTCATCGATCAGATGAGCACCTATTTCCCCCATGAACGCGACGGTATTGCCGATTATATGCGATGTGTCGAGAGGGTGGCCAACGCCTCGAGCCTTCACACCCTCAGCCTTGAGAACGCCGATAGTGCCATCAGCAATGAATACCAGCTGCGCAGCATCAATGAGGTTATCGACAGCCACGTCAGCGACCCCTTACTGCGCAACGTCCTCGTCGGCAACTTGCCACTCTATGCTGCCCGTCGCGACAAGACGCCCTTCTCCACCCATGCTTTTATCGTCGACTTCTACAACCAGAGCAGTTTCCGCGTCGTCGACGGCAGCGATCATATCGGTTTCGCCCTGCTGCGCAAGTTAGGACAGTATGGCGGCCGTGTGCTGACGAGACAGCAGGTCGTGAAAATCAATTCTGACGGAGCCCGTGTCACGGGCGTCTCCACGGCTTCGGGCGACAGCTATCCGGCCGATATCGTCGTCAGCGCCATCCACCCCGTGCCGACGCTGGCGATGACCGACAGCTCCCTCATCCGTCCTGCCTTCCGCCGACGTATGGCCAGCCTGCCCAACACCATCGGCATCTTCTCCGTCTATCTCGAGTTCAAGAGCGAGACGGTACCTTATATGAACAACAACTACTATGCCTACCCCGCCGGCTTATCGCCTTGGGACAGCGAGGCATACACCGCCGAGGACTGGCCCCGTGGATATCTGTATATGCATTTCTGCCACGACAGCTACCCCCGTTACGCCCAGGGCGGCGTCATCCTCAGCTATATGCGCTTCGACGAGATGGCACCATGGCTGGGCACGACGGTCGGCCATCGCGGCGACGACTACGAGCGCTTCAAGCATCAGCACGCCGAGCGCCTGCTCGATGCCGTCGAGGTGGCTTTCCCCGGCCTGCGCAACAACATACAACAATATTATACTTCGACCCCACTCACCTATCTCAACTATACAGGGACGCCGGAGGGCAGCGCCTATGGCGTAGCCCGCGACATCACGCTCGGTGTGTCATGCCATGTGCCTCAACGCACGAAGCTGCCCGGCCTCTATCTCACCGGCCAGAACATCAACTCGCATGGCATCCTCGGTGTCCTGGTGGGGACGGTCGTCACCTGCTCCGACCTCCTCGGCACGGAGCATATTTATCGACAAATCATCAAAGCAAATCAATGAAGAGTGTAATCATCATAGGAGGTGGATTCGGGGGTCTGACGACAGGCGCCCTGCTGGCTCGCGAAGGACTGCACGTCACCGTGCTCGAGAAGAACAGCGAGATTGGCGGCGGCCTGCAGAGCTTCACACGGCGCGGCGTCCACTTCGAGACCGGTATGCACATCCTCGGAGGGCTCTCCGAGGGCGGCTCCGTGCGACGTATCTTCAAGTATCTGGGCATCATGGACAAGCTGCGCATCGAGCGCTGCGACCTCAACTGCATGGACGAGGTCACCTATATGCGGACTGGCGACAACTACCGTCTGCCACAGGGCCGTGAAGCCTTCACCGACGCCCTCTGCCGCTATTTCCCTGCTGAGAGCGAGGGCATACGCCGCTACCTGCAGGCCTGCTACGACCTGACCGAGGAGGTGGACATCTTCTACATGCGCCCCACGCCCAGCGTCTTCACCACACACAGCGACCGCTTCATGCAGCCCGCCGACGAGTTCATCGCCGACTTCATCTGCGACCCTCGGCTGCGCGACCTGCTGGCCTACATGAATCCCATGTACGGCGGTGTGGCAGGCCATACGCCAGCCTACATCCACGCCCTCATCAACGTGCTCTACATCAGCGGCCAGTACCACTTCATAGGCCGCAGCCAGCATATGGCCGAGCTGTTGGCCGATGTCATCCGCCAGCACGGCGGCCAGGTCATCACGGGCCTGCCGGTCACGGCCATCCACGTCGAGGACAAGCAGGTCGTCGATGTCGAGACCTCCGACGGTCGGAAGTACAGCGGCGACTACTATATCTCATCGGTACATACCAAGGCGCTGCTCGCCCTGCTCGGCGAGGGAGTACTGCCCCGCGCTTATGTCAACCGCCTCAACGATGCTCCCGTCACCTATTCTGCCTTCATCCTCTATATCGTCTTCAAGCCCGAGAGTTTCCCTTACATCAACCACACGGGCTACATCCAGGATGACTACGGGCAGATATGGAGCCACGCCGAATACGACAATAGCGACTGGCCACGCGGCCTGATGTACCTGACACCACCCACCGAGCAGCAAGGACCTTGGGCTCAGCGCATGACCATCAACTGCATCATGAGCTGGGATGAGGTGCGCCAATGGGAAGGGACACATGTCGGACATCGCGGCGACGACTACGAGGCGTGGAAGCAGGAACAGGCCGAACGCATCATCGCCAAGCTCGAACAGCGCTTCCCCGACATCAGGCAGTGCATCGACAGCTACTACACGGCCTCGCCCCTCACCATCCGCGACTACTATGGCTCACCCGAGGGCGCCCTCTACGGCTACAGCAAGGACGGCCTCGACCCGGCACGCACGCTCATCGCCCCGGTGACACGTGTTCGCAACCTGCTGCTCTCGGGCCAGTGCGTCAACCTGCACGGCATCTGCGGCGTGCCCCTCACGGCCATCAACACCGCCGAGTGCATCTTCGGGCTGAACACCATCGTCAACAAGATTAACGCGTACTGCGACAAGCAGCACGTCGCATCAACATAAGATATTAAAAACCTTAAGCAGATAGTATAGTTATGGAGACCATTAAGATGAAACTGATCTACCCGAAGTGGCAGAAGCTGCGCGGGCAGACAACCTTCAACCTCCCGCCTCACGGCCCTGTGGCTTTTGCGGCGACACTGCCCGACTATGTCGACGTCTCGTTCACCGACGAGAATGTCGAGGAGATCAACTTCGACGAGCCCTGCGATATCGTAGCGCTGTCGATGATGCTCTCGACACAGGTCAAGCGCGGCTGGGAGATTGCCGACGAGTACCATCGTCGTGGCAAGCTCGTCATGGCCGGCGGCATCTCGTCGATGCTACACGCCGAAGATATGGTGAAACATGTCGACAGCCTCTTCCTCGGCGAGAGCGAAGGACGCATGGACGCCGTCATGCAGGATTTCCTGCGCGGCGAGCTAAAGAAAGTCTACAACTACATGGGCCAGATGCCGCCCATCGAGGATGTCGGGCCCTGCCGACGCGACCTCTACAAGCGCGACCTCTACAACCACAAGGGCGTGCCGATGGTCGACCTCTTCCATGCCAGCCGCGGCTGTCGTTTCAGTTGCTACCCCTGTGCCGTCAGCTACCTCGGAGGACGCAAGTTCCGTCCGCGCCCCATCGACAAGGTCGTCGAGGACATGGCAAGCATCGACAACAACCGTCTCTTCATCGTCGATAACTCCTTGGCGCAGAACAAGGATTGGGAGCGCGAGCTCTTCAAGGCCATTGCACCGCTGAAGAAGAAATGGATCAGCCACACCATCGAGGATGACCCCGAGATCCTCGACCTCGCAGCGAAGGCCGGTGCATGGTATGTCTATCAGGCTGTGTACGACACCAGCGATTATATCAAAGAACGCGTGAAGCGTTACCACGACAACGGCATCGGCGTCGAGGGAACCATCCTCTTAGGCCTCGACAACCAGACGGAGGATGACATCAAGCGCCTCATCGACTTCCTCGGCGAAATCGACCTCGACCTGGCCGAGTTCACCGTCATGACACCCTTCCCCCACACCAAGGGCTACGACGACCTGCTGCGCCAAGGACGTATCTTCGACTTCGACTGGAACCACTACAATGCCGGACAGGTCGTCTTCCAGCCCAAGCACATGTCGCCCGAGCGTCTGCAAGAGCTCTACGACTACGCCTGGCAGAGCTTCTACAAGGACGAGTCTCAGGAAGCCAAGATGTTCAACCTCTTCTGTCAGGTGGCTTTGCGCGAGATGAACGAAGGCACCTACCGTCCACGCGATCGACGCCTCATGAACCGAAGCTTCGGAAAGGTCGTCGACCGCAGTAAGCGCAACGTGAATGTCTAATTCGTCATTCATCACTCGTCATTCATCATTCATCATTAGTCATTCATCATTCGTCATTCATCATTAGTCATTCATCATTCGTCATTCATCATTCGTCACTCATGAAAGTCCCCAAAGAATACTACGACGAGATCTTCGAGTTCCGCGGGCAGTGGGATATGCCCTCAGCCTGCGGCCTGAAGATCCGCAACGTCGATGGCCGCACCTTCGTCATCGTCACCGAGATGTACCAAGAGAACCCAGGCACCAGCGTCACCTACGCCGGCCGCAGCCTCGCCGAGCAGATCTGCGAAGCCAAAGGTCTGCGGCTCGACGAGATCACCTATCTCGAGTGTACGCCCAACACCAACTCCAAGCTCTCCTTCTACGACGAGGAATATTTCCGCGTCGACTTCAGCGGCGAGCGCCCAGCCTACACGCAGCTCTCTGTCGATGAAGTACATCGCGTGCTCAAATAATCCGTTCCCCTTGAAAGCTCTGTCTTCGATAAAAGCCTCTATCGCTTCTATAGCATCTATAGTATCTATAGTTTCTATAGCTTCTATATCCCCTGTATCGGCAGCTCCCATCCGCCTTTGGGACGGCACCTCGGTGCGAGCTCGTGGCGTCACCCTCGCTCCTTACCTTCCCGACAGCGGCACGTCAGCGCCGTCGGCAGCCGTCATCGTCTGCCCAGGCGGCAGCTACTGCTGGCACGACTACGAAGCCGAGGGGCTGCGTGTGGCCGAGTGGCTGCAGCGCGAGGGCATCGCCGCCTTCGTACTGAAGTACCGTGTGCAGGGCATCTTCCCCTACATCTTCCACACCCGCCTCATCGCCCGGGGCCATCAGCACCCCGATGCCCTCTGCGACGTCCAGCGTGCCATACAGTATGTCCGCGAGCACGCCGCCGACTTCGGCATCGACCCGTCACGCCTCGGCGTCATGGGTTTCTCGGCCGGCGGACATCTCAGCATGAGCGCCGCCGCCTATGCGGCCACCGACTTCCTCGCGCCTCTCGGCATACGCCACGACGTCAGCCTGCGTCCCGACTTCGTAGCACCTATCTATCCCGTCGTGACGATGCACCGGCCCTACGTCCACAGCCGCAGCCGCCGTGCCCTCCTCGGCGAGTACCGCAAGCATCGCCGCCTGATGCGCGACTCCCTCTCGCTGGAGCATCACGTGACGGCCGACTGCCCGCCCGTCTTCCTGATGAACTGCGAGGACGACCCCATCGTCATGTACCAGAACAGTGTGCTCCTCGACAGCGCACTCACCGCCCACGGCGTGCCACATATATATATAAGGTATGCCCACGGCGGTCATGGCTTCGGCGGCGACACGTCGAAGTTCAGCAGCGAGACCGCCCTCTGGCAGCCCGCCTTCATGCGATGGTTCAGGAGCCTCGATATCAACAACAGCACAAACTTCAACAGCAATGGAAATCAATAACATCCCACTCCCACCCCACGCCGTGCCCGACGGCAATGACATCGAATACCGTACGCCGCAAGAGATCAAGGCCTTCCAGGAAGACCTCCTGCATAAGGCCCTCGACTACCTGTCGGCTCACTCGCCCTACTACCGCCGTGTCTTCGCCGAACGGGGCATCGATGTCGCTGACATACGTACCCTCGAGGACCTGCAACGCCTGCCCTTCACCGAGAAGCGCGACCTGCAGCTCTACAACGATGACTTCCTCTGCTGCCCCAAAGAGAAAATCGTCGATTACATCACCACCAGCGGCACCCTTGGCGAGCCCGTCACTTTCGGCTGCACCGACGGCGACCTCGAGCGCCTGGCCTACAACGAGCAGAAGTCCTTCGCCTGTGCCGGACTGCGCTCGGGCAATATCTTGCAGCTGATGACGACCATCGACAAGCGCTTCATGGCCGGCCTGGCCTACTTCCTCGGCATACGCCGCCTCGGAGCCAGCATCATACGCGTCGGCAACGGCATCCCTGAGCTGCAGTGGGACACCATACAGCGTCTGCATCCCGACACCATCATGTGCGTCCCCTCCTTCATACTCCGCCTCATCGAGTACGCCGAGGAGCACGGCATCGACTACCGCGCCTCCAGCATACGTCGCATCATAGGCATCGGCGAGGGGCTGCGCGACCAAGACTTCAACCTCAACCTCCTCGGCCGCCGCATCAAAGAGAAATGGGACGTGGAACTCTTCGCCACCTACTCCAGCACCGAGATGAGCGCCACCTTCTCCGAGTGTCAGTACGGACAGGGCGGACACGTACACCCCGAACTCATCATCGTCGAGATCATCGGCGACGATGACCGTCCCGTGCCCGACGGACAGCCCGGCGAGGTCGTCATCACCACCCTCGGCGTCGAAGCCATGCCCCTGCTGCGCTTCCGCACCGGCGACATCGCAGCCAAGCGCACCGAGCAATGCCAGTGCGGCCGGTGGAGCTACCGCCTGACGCCGCTCGTCGGACGCAAGAACAACATGATCAAGCTCAAGGGCACCACGCTTTATCCCCCCGCCATCAACGACGTCCTCGACAACACCGAGTACGTCAGCAACTACATCATCTACGTCCGCTCCTCCTCAGCCGGCACCGATCAGGTCGACGTCTGCGTAGGCCTGAAGTATGAACCGCCCTTCGATGCCATCAAGGACCTGAAGGACCGTTTCCGCTCTCGCATCCGTGTGGCACCCAATGTCGAGGTGCTGCCCACCGACGAGATCCAGCGACGCAACTTCCCCGCCAAGAGCCGCAAACCCATCAAGTTCGTAGATCTCAGATAGAGAATGAAAAGTGAAAGAGTGAAAAGTGAAAAATATAAGTTTCACTTCGCACTCTTCACTCTTCTCTCTTCTCTTTTCTCTCTTCACTCTTCAAGTAACTCTTATTTTTCACTTTTCATTTTTCACTTTTCATTTTTCACTTTTCATTTTTCACTTTT
>CAMOSA010000006.1 GCA_946624335.1 uncultured Prevotellaceae bacterium | reverse complement strand
TCTTCCATAGTTGTCGTTTCTTGGTCTTTCTGCCCATATAACGCAAAACGGCCAAAAAGTTTACCTATAAAAGATGTTAAATAATCGTTAGCCATAGACTTCCTTTCTTTTAGGTAACGTGCTATGATGGTTGATTTGCCATGCTATTGTTGACTATGGCAAGTTGGCTCTATATATAGAAGAAAGCACCAATGATGCTTTCTTCTATTTCACTGTTGTCCAGGAAGCTTTTGTGAGAAAAGATCCCGTGATGCCTCGTACTTCGATGGCCTTTTCTTCATGCCTTACTTTCCGAAGTGGCATGAGGCGTAGGGTAGTGCTTGTCGGAGTGAGTGTCGCCAGTATTCCCAGTTGTGTACTCCGTTCCGTACGCGCAGTTCGGCCTTGATGCCGGCGAGTCGTAGCTTTTTGTAGAACTCGAACGTGTCGTTGATGAGTCCGTCGTCATCTCCGCAGTCGAGGTACCAAGCGACAGTCCGCAGGTTTTCCTTGACGTGCTCGTCGGCGTTGTCGATGAATGTGAGTGCGGAATGCTGGTGTACGGCTTCGACGGTATAATACATTCTGTTTTTCTCTCCTCCGGGTCCGGGCTGTGGGCTCTGACTATTGAGCCATGGGCTCATGGCATAGCATGATGAGAAGGTGTCGGTGTGACGCAGTGCGTAGCCTAAGCTGCCTCCTCCTCCCATGGATAGTCCCATGACGGCTCGATGTTGCTTGTCGCTGATGGCTCGGTATTTGCGTTCGGCCGTTGGCATGAGTTCGTTGAAGAAGAAGTCTTCGTAGTCCCAGCCTTGCATGTTGAAGTAGCCGTTGGGTGTGTTGCGTGTGTCTGGTCCTCCGGCATTGGGCATGATGATGATCATTGGTGTGGCCTCGTGGCTCTCGATGAGTTCGTCGGCAATCTCTCGCATGCATCCTTTCTGGTCCCACGCTGTGTAGGTGTCGGTGAGTCCGTGGAGGAGGTAGACGACGGGGTATTGGTCTTGCGAGCGCTCGAATCCGGAGGGGAGGTAGACGTTGTACTTGACAGTGGCGCGGAGGGTGGTGCTACGGATGCTGTCGGTGATGATGCGCCCTGCCTGGAGGGTTATAGCGCATAGGCTGAGGGCGATGAGTAAAAGGTGACGTTTCATAGTTAGTTGAGAGTTGAGGGTTGAGAGTTTAGAGTTGAAAGTTGAAAGTTGAGAGTTGAGGGTTGAGAGTTTAGAGTTGAGAGTTCTTCGCAGAGCGAAGCGAGCAGAGCTCGAGCGGAGGGTTGCTATCCCATGATGTATTTCCCAATCTTGGGAACGCGCTGTATGAGGATGGCGATGAGGGCAACGATGACGAATGCTGCGAGTGCGGCTGTGGTGATCTGGACAGGTGTGGTCCATAGACCGAGCCGTCCTTGGGCTCCTGTTCCGAGCCATTGTCGGATAGCGGCGCTGAGGGGAACGAGTACGAGGAGGTGGCACAGGTACATGCCGTAGCTGGCTTTTGAGATGGGGAGGATGCCGTGGCGGTAGGTTGTTCCGGCGGTGTTGAGCTTGCGGAAGATGATGATCCATGCGATGGCCATGAGTGCTACGCCTAAGGTGTCGTTGGTCCAAGTGGTCTCCCACCATACGGCGAGGTCGACGGGGCCTCCTACAGGGAAGGTGCCGTGGGCCGTGGCGAGTGCTCGTCGTGCGAAACCGAAGAAGCAGATGGCGAACCCGACGGCGTAGAGGGGTAGGGCGGTGGCGAGGGTGCGGCGCCAGGACCACGTCCCGACGAAGCGTCGGAAATAGAGTCCGATGAGCAGGTATCCGATGAATCCTGAGAGGTAGTAGAATAGTCCGTATGTGTTCCAGCTTGCTTCACCCCAGAGTGGGTAGAGCGCTTGTCGTGGGATGCCCGATGGCCCGTAGATGACGGCGAGGTGTCCGTCGGCGAGCCAGTCGCGGAGGATGGGTAGTGTTGTCGTGAAGAGCCAGAGGAGGATGTAGAGTTGTAGCTCGCGACGGCTGACGCGCTCGGCCCATGGTGAGAGGAGTGGCATGAGGAGATAGAGTCCGACGAGCATATAGACGAACCATAGATGTCCGGCGGCGTAGTTGAAGTTCCAGAGGAGGTCGCGGAAATTGGTGACGGGATCTCCCCAGACGAGTGCATAGATGACGGTCCACACGGCAAAAGGCACGAGGACACGGATGGCCCTGCGCCGCAGGAAGTGGCCGGTGGTGTAATGTAGTGGGAATTGGAGGTAGCTGGATGCTATAATAAAAAGAGGTACACACGCGCGAACGAAAGAGTCGAAGAATGCTGCCCACCAGAGGTCTTGTGGTGTGAGAATGAGGGATCCTTCGCCTCCGAGATAGAAGGGCTCAGTGGCGTGTACGACAATGACCATGAGGCATGCTGCTACGCGCAGTCTGTCGACCCACGCCTCTCGTGTGTCTGTGGCAGAAGGTGCCAAAGTTGATGTTTTCATGCTGTCGCTTGGGTTGTTTGTGTGAGGGTTTTGCGTTGCAAAGATAGGTCACGCGTTGTAATAATCAAAATCTCTTGCCCTTTTTTGCACAAAAGATTCGTTAAAAAGCTGTCTTTTTGCTTTTCTTTTTGTAAAAACGGCGGTTATTTGACGAATAAGTTGTAACTTTGCGGCCGCAATTTGAAGATGGCTAAGAGCCACCCCCTGCCCCTCCCTGAGGAGGGGAGTGGAAAATGAAGAGTGAATCATTCATCATTGATAATGAAAGCACGGGATAATAAGCTTGAAGCGCAGCGTCTGTACGAGGCTGGTAATGCTGAACGTAAGCTGGGCCACTGGGCTTCAGCGCAGAACCTGTACGAGCAGGCGTCGCAGCTGGACAGCTCGTCGCCAGCGGCGGCTGCGCGCCAGATGCTTGCTGACATCATGGCTTACAGGTGCCGTGATTACTACAATCCGTGATGATAAGAGATAAGAGATAATTGATAATTGACAATTGATAATTGACAATTGATAATTGACAATTGATAATTGACAATTTACAATTCATAATTCATAGTTGACAATTCATAATAGATAATTGAAATAGATATATGGCAAAGATGAAAGGGGCAATCGTCGTCAACACAGAGCGCTGCAAGGGTTGTGAGCTGTGTGCTGTGGCTTGTCCGTTCGATTTAATCAAGCTGGCGGAACGTGTTGTGAACCGCCACGGCTACCGATACGTGGAACAGGTGAACAGCGATGCGTGCACCGGGTGCACGTCGTGCGCTATCGTTTGTCCCGACGGTTGTATCACGGTGTACCGCGTTAAGGATAGTGAATAATGGAAAGTTGACAATGGACAATGGACAATGGACAATTGATAACAGATAATGTATAATTGATATATGATGAAAGAATCAGGAGAAGAGATCGTGCTGATGAAAGGCAACGAAGCGATCGCACATGCTGCCATCCGCTGTGGCTGTGACGGCTATTTCGGCTATCCGATTACGCCCCAGAGCGAGATCCTGGAGACGTTGGCTGTTGAGAAGCCATGGGAGACCACGGGTATGGTCGTGCTTCAGGCTGAGAGCGAAGTGGCAAGTATCAATATGATTTACGGCGGTGGCGGCTCAGGGAAGCGTGTCATGACGTCCTCCTCGAGTCCCGGCGTTGCGCTGATGCAGGAAGGCATCGCCTATATGGCCGGAGCTGAGATTCCGGGCCTGATCGTGAACGTTCAGCGTGGTGGCCCTGGCTTGGGAACGATCCAGCCGTCGCAGGGTGACTACTTCCAGGCCACACGTGGTGGCGGCAACGGCGACTATTATGTGCTCGTCCTGGCCCCTTCGACGGTACAGGAGATGGCAGATTTCGTCGACTTGAGCTTCCAGTTGGCTTTCAAGTACCGCATACCTGCCATGATTCTCTCGGACGGTGTCGTGGGACAGGTGATGGAGAAGGTGGTGTTGCCGCCGTTCAAACCCCGTCGCACGGAGGAGGAGATCCTCCGCGAATGTCCTTGGGCGACGACGGGTCGCAAGGGCGGACGGCCTATCAACGTGATTACGTCGCTCGAGCTGAGACCCGAGGCGATGGAACGTCACAACCTCCACTTGCAGGAGAAATACCGCACGATCCGCGAGCATGAGGTGCGCTACGAGGAGCATCTGGTGGATGATGCCGACTATCTCATCGTGGCCTTCGGCTCGGCCGCACGCATTGCCCAGAAAGCGATCTCCGAACTGCGTGGCGAGGGCGTCAAGGTGGGCTTGCTTCGGCCTATCACGCTATGGCCTTTCCCGACGAAGCGCATCAAGGAGCTGAGCCGACAGGTGAAGGGTATCCTCACCTTCGAGATCAACGCCGGACAGATGGTCGAGGATGTTCGCCTCGCTGTCGAGGGTCGAACGCCCGTGACGCATTACGGCAAGATGGGTGGCATCGTGCCTACGCCCGACGAACTGATCGATCGCCTCAAGGAGGACTTTGGGATTGTGGAGAGTTGAGAGTTGAAAGTTGAGAGTTGAAAGTTGAGAGTTGAAAGTTCTTCGCAGAGCGAAGCGGCACAGCCGAGCGGAGAGTTCTTCGCAAAGCGCGCTCGGCATCCCGAAGGGTGACGCTTGACACTTCAAGAGGCGGCACAGCCGAGCGGAGAGTTGAAAATTCATCATTCATCATTGATTATTGAGAATTGATAATAATAATTGATTGAAGACGTTCGTTATGGAGAATAGAGAAGAAGTGAGGAATACGCTGAACACCGTGTTCATGCTATTGGCTCTGGTGGGGGTGGTAGTCTACTTTGCTGTTCCTGCTCACCCGCTTATAGGCCTCATCATCGTCGGTGTGGCTATGTTGGTTAAGATTGCCGAATTCTTCATCCGTTTCATGTTCTGAAATCATTATAACTAAGATACGAGAAGAGATATGGGAAATATCATTTCACCTGAAAATATCGTCTATCAGAAGCCCAAGCTGTTGAACGACACCGATATGCACTACTGCCCAGGCTGCTCGCACGGTGTCGTCCATAAGCTCATCGCCGAGGTCATCGAGGAGATGGGCCTTGAAGAGAAAGCCGTCGGCGTGTCCCCCGTCGGCTGTGCGGTCTTTGCGTACAAATATATCGACATCGACTGGCAGGAGGCTGCGCATGGCCGTGCGCCCGCCATCGCCACAGCCATCAAGCGTCTGTGGCCCGACCGCCTCGTCTTCACCTATCAGGGCGACGGCGATCTCGCCTGCATTGGTACGGCCGAGACCATCCATGCCCTCAACCGAGGCGAGAACATAGCCATCATCTTCATCAACAATGCCATCTATGGCATGACCGGAGGCCAGATGGCTCCGACAACGCTCATGGGCATGAAGACGGCCACCTGCCCCTACGGACGTCAGGCCGACCTCCACGGCTACCCCCTCAAAATCACCGAACTGGCAGCCCAACTCGAAGGCACATGCTACGTCACACGTCAGTCCGTACACTCGGTGGCCGCTATCCGTAAGGCCAAGCGTGCTATACGTCAGGCTTTTGAGAACTCGGTCAACCGACGCGGCAGCTCGCTGGTCGAGATCGTCTCCACCTGTTCATCGGGCTGGAAGAAGACGCCCGTCGAGGCCAATCAGTGGATGGAGGAACATATGTTCGACTTCTATCACGTCGGTGATTTGAAAGTTTGAACCTCTTCCCCCTCGAGCCGTTAATTTGTTAATCAGTTAATCTGTTAATATGAATTGTACAGAAGAAATCATCATATCAGGTTTTGGCGGACAAGGCGTCCTCTCCATGGGTAAGATTCTTGCCTACAGCGCACTCATGGAAGGCAAGGAGGTCTCATGGATGCCCGCCTATGGCCCAGAGCAGCGCGGCGGCACGGCCAACGTCACCGTCATCGTCTCCGATGAACGCATCTCATCGCCCATTGTCAGCCGATACGACACCGCCATCATCCTCAACCAGCCATCGCTCGAGAAATTCGAGAAGAGTGTCAAGCCCGGCGGCACGCTCATCTATGACGGCTACGGCATCAGCGTACCGCCCTCCAGAACGGACATCCATGTCTACGAGATCAATGCCATGGACGCTGCAGCGGAGATGGGCAACCCCAAGGGATTCAATATGATTGTCCTTGGAGCACTCCTCAAGGTGCGCCCCATCGTAAAGATTGAAAACGTACTCAAAGGCCTACGCAAGACGTTGCCTGAACGGCATCACAACCTCATCCCTGCCAACGAGGCTGCGTTGCGTAAAGGTATGGAGATTATCCAGGCGTGAACGGAGTCCTGAACCATAGTCCTCGCAGGCGGCGGCTCGCAGAGCGGGCTGCCCGTTGCCTGTTGTCCCTGCTGCTGGCCCTCAACCTGCCCTCATCGTTGCGTGCTCAGGACCTCGATACGATGAATCCGCTCGGCAACAACACCCAGGTCGACGAGTTCGGTAATCCCGTGAAGAATCAGCAGAAGACCTGGGGACGAGACACCTCAAAGGTCGACCAGACCGTCCCCACCGACTTCCATCAGTGGCGCATCGACGAACGACTCGGCACCGTCATACCGCAGCAGTACAACGATACGCTGTCGCATCGCTTCCAGAACTTCAATAGCACCGACGGCTACGATGGCGACTACAACTACCTCGGCAACCTCGGTTCGCCCCGTCTCTCGCGACTTTACCTCGACCGTGAGCTGACGAGCGATTTCATGTTTCTCCAGCCTTACGACTATTTCCACACCACGCCCTCCAGCCTCCTCTTCACGAACACGAAGAGCCCGCTGACCAACCTCTCCTATCATTCCTGTGGCACACGTGAGAATGGTCAGGACCGTTTCCGTGCCTATTTTGCCACCAATGTCAACAAGATTGCCGGCTTCGGCTTCAAGGTCGACTATGCCTACGGCCGTGGCTACTACAACAACCAGTCCAGCTCGCTCTTCGGAGCTACTCTGTTCGGGTATTATCAGGGCGAGCGCTATGACCTCCACGCCGTCGCGTCATGGGAGCACCTCAAGACCGCAGAGAACGGAGGCATCGAGGACGACGCATACATCACCGATCCCGAGAGCTTCGCACGTAGCGTAAGAAGCCGTGACATTCCTACCCGCCTCTCGTCACTCTGGAACCGCAACGACGCACAGACCTATTTCCTCAATCATCGCTATCACCTCGGCATCTACCGCGACGCCGACGTGCCCGACTCACTGAAGAAGCAGATGCCCAGTGACGCCGAGCTGCTGCTGCAGCTGGGCAATGACAGCGTTCAGGCCGTCGTCATGGCTGACTCCACCCTCATGCTCGCAGCCGTCGACTCGCTGCGCAAGGCATGGCTGAGCGACCATGACATTGAGAGAGACTTTGTACCGGTGACCAGCTTCTTTCATGCCATGAAGGTCAAGCGGCTCGTCCACGACACCTATCTCCGCAGCTCCCTGCCGAATGGCTATTGGACGCGCACCGATCCCTATTACCTCGACTACTATGGTGCTACAGATGAGAGCCGTGTACTCAGCCTGAAGAATAGCGTCGGCGTCCAGCTGCGCGAAGGATTCAACAAATGGGCCAAGGCCGGCATCACGCTGTTTGCCTCCCATGAGTTCGCGCGTTTCGGCCTCCCCGACAGCCTATCCACCGATTCCACGCAGCTCTTCAACCGCTACACCGAGAATCACATCACCGTCGGCGGCGAGATACAGAAGCTCATGGGGCGAACACTCCACTATAGCGCAGGTGCCGAGTTCTGGGTCATCGGACCCAAAGCTGGCGACCTGGACATCCATGGTGCCGGCGACCTGAATTTCCGGCTGCTCAAGGACACGGTGCATCTCTCCGCCAAGGCTTTCTTCAAGAATATCAAGGCGCCGTTCTTCTACCGTCATTATCACAGCCAGGCGCTCTGGTGGGATCAAGACCTCAAGCAGGAGACACATACGCGCATCGAGGGCACACTGTCGCTCGACCGCCTCGGCACAAGCCTGCGTTTCGGCGTCGAGAATATCTCCAACTACACCTATCTCGGCTACGTCAACACGGCCACCGCCACTGATGCCGACGGCGCCGTCACGGCCTTCACGCGCGATGTGGCCGTGCGACAGCACAGCGGCAGCATACAGGTCATGAGCGCCACGCTGCGTCAGGACTTCCATTTCGGCATCTTCCACTGGGATAATGCCGTGACGTGGCAGCACACCACAGACCCCGACGTCTTGCCACTGCCTACCATCTCGCTCTATACCAATCCCTATCTATCCTTCACTCTGGCCAAGGTGCTGCGTGCCGAAATAGGCGTCGACCTGCGCTATTTCACCGAGTACTATGCCCCCGACTACGCCCCCCTGATCAACCAGTTCGCTGTTCAGGATGCCTCGATGACGAGGGTGAAGATAGGCAATTATCCCATCTTCAACGGCTATGTCAACTTGGCTCTGAAGCGTTTCCGCGGATATGTCAACGTCACCCACTTCAACGAAGGCAGCGGGCGCGCATTCCTCGTACCACATTATCCCATAGACCCGCTCAGCATCCACTTCGGCATCTCCTGGAACTTCTACGATTAACACGTAGCGGCCTACACAGGCTTCCTCTACGAAATTATCGTTTTCATCAAAAAAAGCTTCACCCTTCACCGAAGCCATTAATCGAAAGATTGTCAATATGTTCTGCGGTGAACCTTTATCTCGCGAAGCTTCACCAGGCTTCACCCCTCTCAAAGTCACGAGAGTGAATTTCACGGCGATAATATGTTGATATTGAGGATTCTGCGTGGCTCAAGCGTACGGTGGCCGCGGTAATCTTCAGCATCTGATAAGCAATGGATTGGCGAATTGGTGAAGCTTGGTGAAGCTTCACGAGATAAAGGTTCACCTCAAAACTACCTCATTATGTGCCTGTTACGCCTTATGGTGAAAGGTGAAGCTTTTTTTAGCCATTTTCTTTTTTTTCGCTCCAACACCTATAGTCACCCCACCTCACACATCTATTCGCTCACGCCCCTACGTCTATTCGCTCGCACCCCTACGTCTATTCGCTCACACCCTTAAGCCTTTTTGCCTAAACCCTTAGGGTTATTTGCGAACACACCTAGGTAATATGGCATTTTCACTTAGGTAACCAGACAGAGATGACTTCGTCGAGGGTGATGTCGTGAGGTTCTGTGGGCAGATCAGTGAGGATTTGGAAGGGCCATGCCAGGCCGATGGTGTAGGTGTGCTGGGGGGAGAGACTGTCTTTGCTTCGTGTCAGACGGGAGAGCAGACGGTCGTAGTAACCTCTACCGCGCCCCAAGCGGCGTCCGTCGCGGGTGAACGCCATGCCGGGTATTACGGCGAGGTCGATGGCGTCATAGTCTGTGAACTCGATGCCTTGTGGCTCGAGGATATGGAAGGCGCCTTCTTGCAGGTCGTCCTCATGCTGCAGGGGGCGCAGCTCGAGATCATCACCGACGACGACGGGCAACAGCACTTTCTTTCGTTCGTCGAGTGCTTGTCGGATGAGGTCATGCGTATAGACTTCGTCGGGCAGTGAGTGATAGAGGAGGACGGTCTGGGCAGCTTGCCAGCGCGGGTGTTGGGTCAGGGCTGCCGTGATGCGTGCCGACAGCGTCGTCCGTTCGTCGATCGGACATTCTGCTTTCCGTCGGCGCATATCACGGCGTATGTCGGCTTTGGTAACCATTGGGAAGTTGAGAGTTGAAAGTTGAGGGTTGAGAGTTGAGGGTAGAGGGTTGAGCGTTGAGAGTTGAGGGTTCTTCGCAAAGCGAAGCGAGCAGAGCTCGAGCGGAGGGTTCTTCGCAGATCGAAGCGGCAAAGCCGAGCGGAGCGTTGAGAGTTGAGGCCCCCTCTAACTCCCTCAAAGGGGGAGGAGAACAACGGGACGGGCCAATTTTTACTTTTTAATTCATTTTTAATTTTTCTCTTTTAATTTTTAATTCCCCGCAGGGGCCTTGGGGAAGGCTTTGCCGGCATTGAGGATCTCCTGTGCACGCAGGATAGCCGGGTCGATGGTGCTGAGGTACTGCAATCGCCAGGGCTGGTCTTGGGCATTATAGAGGATGTTGGCAATCAGGTTGCGCTCGAAGAGCGGTGCGCTGCGCTGTAGCATAAGGTTGCGTCGCCGCAGTCCGTGTGCTTCGCCGTAGCGTGCAAAGAGTTCGAGGAGGTTTTGGCGCTGGAGCCAAGCGACCATCTCGGGTGAGCTCTTGAAGCGGTTGAGCTCGGCGCGGTGCTCGTCGGTGTAGAGGAAGGCGAACTGCACGGTGAGTCCGGTGAATACCGCTTCGCGGAAATAGGAAGTGTAGAGGGTGGTGTCTTCGGGAATGAAGATGTCGGGCATGATGCCACCTCCTCCATATACGACGCGTCCGAGGCGTGTGCGGTACTCTGGTCCGTCCTGATGTATGCTGTCAGCGGAGAAGAACTCGCCGCGTTCGTATCGCAGGATGAGGTCGTTCTCATACTCCTCGCCATGTCCTTTCTCATAAGGCTTCTGTATGCAGCGTCCTGAGGGCGTGTAGTAGCGTGCTATGGTGAGTCGTACGACGCTGCCGTCCTTGAACTCGATGGGCTGCTGCACGAGGCCCTTGCCGAAGGAGCGTCGGCCGATGATCGTGCCTCGGTCATTGTCCTGTATGGCTCCGGCGAAGATCTCGGATGCTGACGCTGATGCCTCGTCGACGAGCACGATGAGCGGCAGGTTTTGGAATGTTCCTCGTCCGTCGGTGCGGTATTCCTCGCGCGGCGAACGTCGGCCTTCGGTGTAAACGACGAGCTGTCCTGCGGGCAGGAACTCGTTGACCATCATAATGGCGGTCTGCATATATCCACCTCTGTTGCCGCGCAGGTCGATGATGAGGTTGCGCATCCCTTGTACGTTGAGCTGTGCGAGTGCGGTGAGCATCTCGGGGTAGGTGTTCTCGCCGAAGCTCTCGATGGAGATGTATGCGGTCTGCTTGTCGAGCATGAAATAGCTGTCGACGCTCTCAACAGGCACGTCGCCACGTACGACGACGAAGTCGATGGGCTTGTCGTGGCCGTGACGGAGCACGGTGAGCTTGACCTTGGAATCCTTGGGGCCGCGCAGGCGCCGCATGACATCACGGTCCTTGACTCCGACGAGTGTGCTGTCGTCGGCAGCAATGATGCGGTCTCCGGCGAGCATGCCCACTTTCTCCGATGGACCGCCCTTGATGATATTCATGACGTTGACGGTGTCCTTCTGTATAGTGAAGCGAACGCCAATGCCACTGAAGCTTCCCTTGAGTTCGTCGCCTGTCTCCTCGGCATCGGATGCGCTGATGTAGCTGGAGTGGGGGTCGAGTTCGGAGAGTATGACGGGCATAGCGCTCTCAATGAGCTCGCTGGAGTTGACGGTATCGACGTAGTTGTTGTCGATGATCTGCAACAGGTAATTGAGCTTATTGCTGCCTGTGTTGACAATACTGAGGCGATTGCCGGAGAAGTGGCTGGCGTAGAATGTGCCGATGACGATGCCGAGTATGACGGCAAGGGCTAAGAGCAGGGGCACGAGACGTGATTTGGTAGACATCGAGGTTGAGACGTTGAGGGTTGAGACGTTGAGACGTTGAGGGTTCTTCGCTGAGCGAAGCTCGAGCGGAGACGTTGAGGGGTTTGTTTATTCGTAGTCTTCGAGCGGCATATGTTGGACGTCGATGCCGGCTCGGTTGAGGAGGTCGATGCCGTCGGTGAGACGATAGTCGCGGGCATAGACAACGCGCCGTATGCCGGCCTGTATGATGAGCTTGGAGCACTCGATGCATGGCGAATCGGTGACGTATAGGGTGGCGCCTTCGGAGTTGTTGCCTGATCGGGCAATCTTGGTGATGGCGTTAGCTTCGGCATGCAGGACGTAGGGCTTGGTGACGCCGTCTTCTTCGCATACGTTCTCGAAGCCTGACGGTGTGCCGTTGTATCCGTCGCTGATGATCATCTTGTCTTTGACGACGAGTGCGCCGACCTGTCTGCGCTGGCAGTAGCTGTTCTCGCTCCAAATACGCGCCATCCGTAGGTAGCGTTTGTCTAAGATGTAACTCATAGAAGTGAGACGTTGAGGGTTGAGACGTTGAGAGTTGAGGGGTGAGGGTTGAGACGTTGAGGGTTGAGACGTTGAGGGTTGAGAGTTGAGGGTTGAGAGGTGAGGGTTGAGACGTTGAGAGGTGAGGGTTGAGGGTTGAGACGTTGAGAGGTGAGGGTTGAGGGTTGAGGGTTCTTCGCAGAGCGAAAGCGAGCAAAGCTCGAGTGGAAGTCTTGATTGTTGATGCTTTCTTTCGACGTTTCAACTTTCAACGTTTCAACTCTCAACTTTCAACTCTCAACTTTCAACTTTCAACTCTCAACTTTTCAACTTTCAACTTTTTCTTTATTCCGTTCCTCTCAAGTAGTGCATCGATGGTTGGATCGCCGCCTCGGAAACGGCGGTAGAGGGTCATGGGGTGTTCGGTGCCTCCACGTGAGAGTATGCAGTCGCGGAATCGTTGTGCGGTGGCCCGGTCGAAGATGCCCGCTCGCTTGAAGACGGCGAAGGCGTCGGCATCGAGCACCTCAGCCCATTTGTAGCTGTAGTAGCCGGCGGCATAACCACCGGACATGATGTGTGAGAACTGCACGGTCATGCACGTCCCGGGCACTTCGGGGAAGAGTTGTGCGCGGTGCCATGCTTCACGCTCAAAGGAAGCCACGTCGGCCGTAAAGGGCTCGGTAAGGGTGTAATAGGCCATATCGAGGAGCCCGAAGCTCACTTGACGGATGCAAGCGTATGCGACATTAAAGTTGCGGCTTGCGATGATGCGTTCGATGAGATCTTGCGGTATGGGTTCGCCCGTCTGATAGTGGCGTGCAAAGGTGTTGAGGAACTCGGGCTCGACGGCGAAATTCTCCATGAGCTGTGAGGGCAGTTCTACGAAGTCCCAGTAGACGTTGGTGCCGGAAAGCGATGCAAAGCGTGTGTTGGCGAAGATGCCGTGCAAGGCATGACCAAACTCATGCAGGAACGTTTCTACCTCTCCGAGGGTGAGCAGCGCGGGTTTCGTAGCGGTCGGCTTAGTGAAATTCATGACGAGGGAGACGTGTGGCCGGCTGTTCTTCCAGAGCGTGGGGTCGTAGGGGTCGGGGCAGCCGTCCTCGGGGCCGATATATTGTTCCTTGAAGGTGGTCATCCATGCGCCGCTCTGCTTGCCCTTGCGGGGATGGAAATCGGTGTAGAGCACGGCGAGGAAGCTGCCGTCGGCATCGAGGACATCGAAAGCCTGCACGTCGGGGTGGTAGACGGGGATGTCTTTGTTCTCGACGAAGGTGATGCCGTAGAGCCGTGTCGCGAGACCGAAGACACCCTCCTTGACCCGCTCAAGCTGGAGGTACGGCCTCAGCATCTCGGCATCGATATTGTAGCGTTCCATCTTGAGCTTGTGGCCATAGTAGGAGAAGTCCCACGGCTCGAGGCGGTAATCATCGCCTTCGGTGCGTCGTGCTATCTCCTCGATGTCTTTGAGCTCGTCGCGTGCGGGCTGCAGATAGGCGTCGAGCAGCTGGTCGAAGAGTTGATAGACCTTGTCGGCGCTCTCGGCCATTCGTTCTTTCAGGACGTAATCGGCGAAGGTGCGGTAGCCGAGGATCTGAGCACGCTCCCGTCTGAGGTTGACGATACGATGGACGATCTCTTCGTTGTTGGCATCATTGTCGTGGATGCAGATTGTGTTCTTGGCCATGTAGATCTGCCGACGCAAATCACGGTTGTCGGCATAGGTGATGAAGGGGCCGTACGACGGTGCGTGGAGGGTGAAGAGCCATCCTTCACGGCCATGGTCATGAGCCGCGAGTGCTGCAGCCTCACGTGCTGAGTCGGGCAGTCCGCTGAGCTGAGCCTCATCGGTGATGAACAGCTCGTAGGCGTTCGTCTCTTTGAGATTGTTCTGCGAGAACTGCAGGGTGAGCATGCTCATCTCGTTGTTGATCTCACGCAGCCGCTGTTGGTGCTCGTCGTCGAGGGCGACACCGGCGCGGATGAACCCGTCATAGCTCTTCTCCAGTAGCATCTGCTCCTCGGGCGTTAGCGGACGTGGCGCCGCGGATGACGTTGCAGCGTTGTCGCCAGGCACCTCAGATGCGGTCGGGTGGTACTGCTCGTAGACCGCTTTTACGCGCTGAAAGTAACGCTTGTTGAAGATAATGTTGTTGGCGTGTTCGGTCAGGATGGGAGACATCTTCTGCGCCAGCGCATCCATCTCGTCGGACGTTTCAGCCGAGAGAAGGTTGAAGAAGACTTTGGTCACACGTTCCAGCAGGTCGTCGGTGCTGACCACGGCAATCGTATTGTCGAAGGTCGGCGGCTCGGGGTTATCGGCAATCCGCTGTATGAACGCTTCGTCGCGGCGTATGCCTTCGAGCATGGCGGGCTCATAATCCTCAAGTCGGATGTCGGTGAAGGGCGCCGTCTCGTGTGGAGTAGGGTAGTGCTTGGTATAAAAGGGATTATCTCTCATTTGTATGTATGTTAATTGATCTGTTGCCTGTCTCCGGCGTATCGCTGAGCAGGCGTTCGAAGGTCGGAATCTCTATCATGCGCCGTCCGAGACGGATCAGGCCGTTGTCGGCGAGCCGGTGCAGTGCGCGTGAGACATAACGCGGGTCTTCGCCCAGGTATGCCCCGATCTGTGGCAGGGATATGCTGAACCGCTTATATCCTGCCGGGCGGTCGATGTGCAGGCGGAAGAAAGCGATCAGCCGGGCCTCGAGCGAGGGCGATGGCGGCAGCCATAGCAGCTGGTCGCGCCGTACGATCGTTGTGGTGAGCAGGTTGAGCAGGTTGAGCCTGAAGACTTCAAAATAGCTCGTCAGGGCAGCGGCTGTACGCTTGTCCATCTGCATGATGCGCGTCGTCGCCAGGGCGGAGTAGCTGTGGCGGTGAGTACGCAGCCTGCCATATAGGACATCCGTGCCCACGACGGCAGGTGTGCTCACTTGCTCAGCCACCTCCCAGCTGTTGTCGGCAGACCGTGTGAGCATCTCGACGCGCCCGTCGATGATGAAGGTCAGTCCCGTGCAGGCCTCCCCTTGGCGGATGAAGGTCACATCCTTGCGCACCGTGGTGAAGGCCATCCTGGTAGACTCGAGGATGCGGGTGAGATCTTCACGTCCGAGACCTTGAAACAAGGGCAACTCGAGAAGCGTATCGAACATTGACGGCGTCATTCTTGCTTTTTGGTGAGCAAAAGTACTGCTTTTGTGTCTCATGACCAAACTTTTTCATACCTTTTTAATATAAAATAATGCTTTTAGGCTTGGGAGTTGAAAGATATTGTCTATCTTTGCCGCGGTTTAAATGTGAAATGTAAACAAGTGCCATTATAATATGAAGAAAAATACGCTCTTTTTACCGCTATTGCTGGCGCTCTTGACCCTACCGGTCGAGGCTTACTGCGATGACGCGACAGCAGCCATCGGTGACACGCTTTATGTGGTCAAGAATGACGGCTCGATCGACCTCTTCCCGATGGCGGGCGTGAAGCAGTACGTGAAGACAGCTGGTCAACTCGAGATCACCACGGTCGGCGAGACGGTGTTCAGCTACCCCCTGGATGAGTTGGAGTCCTATGACCATCACATCCAGGTGCGGCGTCCCACGCTCACCTCTTTTAAGTTCAACAATAAGTTCAACCATCAGGTGTTCACCGACGTCGAGTGCACCATCAGCGATGACCGTCGCATCACGGGTCAGTTGACCTCCGTCGGCCACTGGCTGACGCCTTCCTTCAAGCGCTCGGACAACCGTGCCGTGGTCTACCTCGACGACGAGCAGGAGTTGGTGAGCAAGCGTAGCCGCGTCAAGCTCGGTAGCCAGCATCGCCTCACGGTAGCCTATCCGGGTGTCAACGTGTTGAAGACGGTCATGGTCAGCCCCGGCGAGGAAGGCTCCACGTCCGTCGTCAAGACGCCCATCGCGCTGACCGAGGATATGCTCTCGACGAACGCCCCCAGCAACTATCCCGAGCGTGAAGGCCTCGCCATGATGCTCGACGATGATCCTTCGACGTTCTTCCACTCCACCTGGGGCACCGGTGCCTACGAGAAACTACCGGAAGACGAGTTCCCATACATCGATGTGACGCTGCCCGAACCCGTGCACAACTTAGTCTACGAGTTGCAGAACCGGGCCGATGTAGGTAATCGTTCCCCCCTCGTCGTCAGTCTCTGGACAAGTCAGGACGGTGTCGCCTGGACCGAGGCTCACCGCTTCATGGAGATGAACGGCTTCTCCAGCGCCCAAGGGGCTGTCAACACGTCGCCCGTCATCGAACTTGACCAGCCGACGCAGTATTTCCGTATCATGATGCTGCAGGCCAATTACAAGAACTACTTCTGTGTCTCCGAGCTGAACTTCTATACGGCCTCCGTCCAGAGCGAGGGCGGAACCGACGCGGTCTATGAAGAGCGCCTCGTGCCCTTCGGCACCGATTATCAGTTGGCGCTCGACTGGAAGACGCCCGTTGTGCCACGCGTCGACGTCGATGTTGAATACTTCGAATACCCCGATAGCAAGATCTATTATCTGCTGGCCAACGTGTCCATCAACGGCTACGGCTTCTATCCGTCGATGGAGACTACCGCCGGACAGATCAAGGGACGAGGCAACAGCAGCTGGAGCACCAACCCCTACTCGAAGAATCCCTACCGCCTGAAATTCGACTCCAAGATCAAGCCCTTTGGCCTCAAGTCCGGCAAGAGTTGGGTGCTGTTGTCCAATCGCCAGAGCGGCTCACTCATGACGAACGCCATCGGTATGTATGCGGCTGGCCTCATCGGGGCTGAAGGGGCCAACCATATCGTTCCCGTGGAGCTGTACCTGAATGGCCAATATTGGGGCAGCTACAACTTCACGGAGAAGGTCGGCTTCTCCAACAATAGCATCGACCTCCCCGACGAGACCAATGCCTGTCGCCTCGAGCTTGACACCTATTCCGACTATGGCGAGACGACACGCTACTCTACGCCTTACAACCTGCCCATCAAGATCAAGGAACCCGACTTCACCGAGGTCGGCTCCACAGCCATCGAATCCTATCGCGACGTGATCTCGCGCTTCAATAGCATGGCTTCCCTCGTCCAGCGCGAACAGGACATATCCGACGAGGTCGATGTGGAGTCGCTGGCAGCTTTCCTGGTGACCAACGAGCTCCTGCTCAATTTTGAGATCATGCACCCAAAGAGCACCTTCCTCTATCATGAGAATATCTACGCCGACACCTGCAAGTGGCACTGGGGACCCGTCTGGGATCTCGACTGGTCCTACGGCTATGAGGGCTCAAGCAACTATTACCAGACTAAGGCGAACAATAACTTCTGGACCACCTACAGTGGCAGCGGCTGGACTGCAGCACCCTTCTTCAAGCAGATCAGACAATGCGGCGAGCCCATACAACGTGCGATCTACAAGTACTGGACGCGCTTCATGACGCTGCATCTCGAAGAGCTCATCGACTACTGCGACGAGTACTATGCCTTTGCCAAGCCCTCATTCGATCATAACAACGCTCAGGAGCACGGCAGCAACCGCGACTATACGGACTATGCCACCAGCACCGAGAATGCCAAGCGCTGGCTGCGCCAGCACGCACTCTCTGCCTATGGACGCCTCACACCTTTCGAGCTGACGGAAGAAGAGATCATGGGCATCACCGACGAGGAGGACAATGTGCAGGATGACTCGCCCTTCTACACCGACGGCATAGAGCACAGCACGCAGCCCACGCGTTTCGATGTGTACGACCTTCAGGGCGTCAAGCTCAAGGCCGGGGCGCTCTATAACGAGTGGCGCAACGGCCTCAAACCCGGCCTTTACATCGTCAATGGCAAGAAAGTACTGGTGACGGAATAGGCTTGAAAGACAATAAACACATACAACGCATTCCCTCTACACCAGTAGAATAAGAATAATCTATCACTCAATCATTCGGTACTGAGCATCAATAGGTTGTAAGTGACAGATAGGGTGATTGATGTGCGATTTAGTGATTGATATCGTGCCCAAAACGGGGTAGGACAGCAAATAACATTGGCCGCTTACGATGGAGAACCGCAAGCGGTTCATTTCTGGGTTTTTCTTGGCATTGACAGAAACTCTAAGCATGAAAAAGCAGGAGTCGCGTTGATAACCACTCCTGCCCATGCTTGTGGTTTTATACAATCATATTCCTCATGGAGTTGCTCCCCAGCAGAGCTCCACTATGCTTCAGACTGCGGCTGTAAAGGTACAAAATCATCTCGGTGTGATGTCTAATGGTACATTATAACACCAGTCCCACAGCCACCACCATATCTACCACGTTCCAGATGCACCTATGCTCGTTGGCCGATGCACCTATGCTCGTTGGCCGATGCACCTATGTTCGTTGGCCGATGCACCTATGTTCGTTGGCCGATGCACCTATGTTCGTTGTTCGACGCACCTATGTTCGTTGGCCGATGCACCAATGTGTGCTGTCTTCAAGCTATAGGCGCTGTCTGCTCGGCGTGATAGAGGGATTACCTGAAGGTGATGGCAAAGACGGGGGCGATCTTGTTCACAGGCTGCGTGGGCAGGAAGACGCGCAGGCCGTTGATGGTCTGAGCGAAAGTCACATCACCGTAGCCCAACAGCCGGACCTCTTGCACCTTGCCGCTATAATGAGGCGACGCCTCTCCGAGCGCTTTGAAGACGAAGGTCTTCGCGTCAGGCCATCGCATGATGGTGGCGTAGACGGTAGTGCCTTGTTTGTCCTGCACGTAGCGTACGTCGCGGGCGGAGTAGTTGTTGTTCTCGTTGAAGCCTTGCGCCTTCATGGGATTGACGCCTTCGGCCAGAGGCCCTTCGCCGAAGGTCTTCCACGGCCGTGTGGCGTAGATGCTCTCGCCGTTCTGATCCATCCAAGCCTTGATGTCGCTGAGCACAGCACGTTCGAGTTCGTCGATGGTGCCGTCACCTCTCACGGGAATGCTCAGCAGGAGGTTGCCGTTTTTCGAGACGATGTCGACAAGCATCGATATGACCTGTTCGGCACTCTTGTAGCGTTTTTGATCGTAGACGGACTGGTTGTAGTGCCATTCGCCGATGCAGGTGCATGTCTGCCAGTAGTCCTGCTGCACGCTGTCGGGCACGCCGCGCTCGACGTCCCACATCATGGCTCGTTTGTGGCGAGGCTCGAGGATCTTGCCCATGGCTACCACGGGCGCCGAGCCGTCGTTGAGCGCGTTGCGGTTGTAGTAGTGCTGCAGTATCTTCAGCCCTACCTGCTCGTCGCAACCGTAGAAGGGTAGCACCGTGTCGTCGAAATAGAGCATCTGAGGATGGTAGTCGTCGATGCATTGCAGCACGCGGTTGAGGAACTTCGTCTTGTAGGCCTCGGAGGGCTGGGCTGCGCCGTTGTCCCATCCCCATTGGCCGTGGATGCTGCTGCTATTGTCCCATCCGCTGCTGTGCGGGTGGCGTTGTGCATAGAGCTCCTGCGGGTCGTAGCCTTCCCACCACGTGCCGGCTCCGTCCTCACGGGTGAGATTGCCGTCGTAGGCCTGCGACGGTTCCAGCCACGTCCACGTGTGGCTGCCGTGCATCGACACGCCCAGCGGCAGGTCGTACTTCTTGCAGGCTGCTGCCCATTCGCCCACGATGTCGCGCTTCGGACCAAGGTTGACGGAGTTCCACTCTTGATAAGGCGACCGCCAGAGGTCGAAGTTGTCGTGGTGCTGTCCTAAGGTGAAGAAGTAGCGGGCGCCGACGCTTTTGTACAGTGCCACCAGCTCCTCGGGGTTCCAGCGCTCGGCCTTCCAGTCGCGGATGAGTTCTTTCAGGCCGTACGCCTTCGGGTCGCCGAAGTGGTCGACATGGAACTTATATTGTCCCGACCCCGGGTAGTACATGAAACGGGCATACCAGTCGCCGGCTTCGGCCTGACATTGTGGTCCCCAGTGAGCCCATATGCCGAACTTGGCATCCTTGAACCATTCGGGGCACTCCCATTGTGCGAGGCTCTCCCACGTGGCTTGATAGCGCCCTTGTGCTACGGCGACGTCGGTCGCAGGTTTCCGTGTCACGACGATGTCGGTCTTGGCCTGCTGCGCAACGGCTCCGTGCAGAGGTGCTGCCATGATGAGCGCCGCGACGATTGTGGCTTTGGAGAAGGTGCTCATGATCTTGTGCGATTGGGTGATGAGTGTTCAGCGGATGAAATTGGTCCACACGCGGGGCTCAGCCGTTGGCTGTGGGCTGTCAGCGCCGTTCAGCTTCTTGATCATCCATGCCATATTGCGTGCGAGGGTTCGCATGGTCTGCATCCCCTCCTCGTCCTCCTTGGCCTGTCCGGGTGTCTGGCCGTAGACCATGTTCCAGTACTGCGAGGAGACGAGAGGCATATTGGTGATGGTGAAATACTTGTTCAAGCGGTCAAAAGCCGCTGAGGCGCCCCCTCTTCGGCAGACGACGACGGAGGCTGCGGGCTTGTACTGCAGGTCTTTTCCGAGCGAATAGAAGACACGGTCGAGCAGGGCACACAGCGAACCGTTGGGTCCGCCATAGTAGACGGGCGACCCAACGATGAGGCCGTCGATGCCGTCCTTGACGGCACGCAGGACGCCGTAGTAGGGGTCGTCGTGGAAGGTGCATCGTCCACTGCGCCCACACATTCCGCAGGCGATGCATCCGGGGACCGGTTTCTTGCCGAGTTGTACGATGATGGTCTCGACGCCCTCCTCGTTGAGGGTCTTTGCGACCTCGTTGAGGGCGCAGTAGGTGTTGCCGTTCTCGCGCGGGCTGCCATTGATCAATAGGACTTTCATATTCGTGAGTTATTTAAGGATTTCGTCTGCAAAGATACGAATCTTTTTCCTGTTTCCATGATGTTTCAGCAAAAAAACGATGTCTATGATGCAAACAGCAGCTACAGGGGATGCTGTAGCTGCTGTGGCAGAGGATACGCTGGAGAGCGTAATCCTATCATAGGGTGAGGGCTTATTTGCCGATCTGTCCGTTCCAGCGGATGAACCAGTTCTGCTTGTTGGAGAGCAGTCCGAGGAGCGACTCGTCACGCTTGGCAACGCGCTTGGCGAGTACGGTTGGGTCGCCCTTGCGCTCGGCGTCACGCATGAGATAGCCGAAGCGGAATCCTTCGAAGCACGTCTCGAGTGCCGACTCGATGTCGAGAAGGCTGTCGACGACTTCAATCTGTCGCGTGCGCACCTGAGGCACACCATAGTCGCGGTACCATACGGCGACGTCCTGTTCATGCTGTTGAGCAAGTTGGGTGGCGTAGTCGATGAGTGCCTGTTCGAAGGCTTCGACTGCGTCGAGCTTAGCGCGGTTGTTGGCGTAAGCCTCTTCGTCTGCGAGATTGGGGATTGTGGTAGCGGTCTCGGCCGCCATCTGGTCGGCCAACTCCTGATTGACGGAAAGGATGTTCTCGAGGTAGGTCTCTGCCTTGGTGTTGGTGGCGTACTCGCTATTGTAGCTCAGGACGGGTTCGGGGAAATGGTCGAAGTTAGCCGGCATATCGGTCTCGGCGGGGTAGTAGTAGGGGTTGTCGAAGGCCCAGCCGCTGCCGCGCTGATGGAGACCGATCTGGTTGACCGTGCTGTTGTTCGTGCTGTAGTCAATAATGAGCGAGCGGCTGCTGTAGGACGTGGCACGCGTCACGTAGTAGTTGACGTTGAAGTCGAAGTACTTGACGAATGCGCTGTCCTGGGGCGTCGTGCACTCAGGCATGACGTAACCGTTGATGACATTGTTGTCGAGGCCGATGGTGAGGATGGCGAGTGCAAACTTGGGGAAGCCTGCATAGTTGAGTGCCTCGGCCATTCGGAGGTAGACGTCTCCGGTGCGGTAGATGATGACGTCCTGTGGGTAGTAGGTCTTGTAAATCATCTGATACATCATGTCCTGTCCTTGTCGCTGGGAGAAGGTGGTTCCAAGACGGAGGTCGCCGACGTAGTGACCGTTGATCTGATCTTCGGTGAGCTGGCTGGAGGTTACGGTTACGAAGTTGATGTTGCCTGCGTTGATGTAGTAGTCGTAGTAGACCTGACTGTCGCTGTAGCTGGTGCAGGCCTTAGACGGTGAGAAGCTGGCCTCGACGTCGCTCTCGTCCATATTGTAGGAATAGAGATATCGGAGCTCGTTGAAGTGACCCTCGGCCGATGCGGAGTCCATGCCAATGGCTGTGATGACTTCGGCTGAGGGTGTTCCGAAGACGGAGGTGCCGAACCAGCTGCCGTCGTGGCCTCCAGGTGTGACGCTGAAATTGCCGGTGGAGAGACTACCCGTGGTCCAACTCGTGGCATCACTCTTGATGACATTCTTACGCTTGAAGCTGTTGTTGGAGTTCTTGCCGTTGGGGGTCCAGTCGATGTAGTCGTAGTAGCATTTGGCCGCTTCGCGTGCGAGCATCGGGTCTTGCTTGAGCGAGGCGGACCATAGGTAGAGGTCGCCGAGGACAAGGGAGACGGGGAAGACGCTCATGCGGGCCGGCATGTGGCTGTTGTAGCCGTTGGAATGGAAGAAATAGTTGAACCACGGGACGTAGGGCTTGAGGTCTTCGATGAAGTAGTCGCAGATGCCGCTGAGGTTCTTCTTCGGAGCCTTCTCCAAGGCCTGATTGGCATCGTCGAGGGAGAGGATGGGCTCGGTCACGAGAGGAATGTTTTCGCCATAGATCTGGCCGAGCTGAAGGTAGAGCCATGCGCGGATGGCCCGCACGGCGACATACTCGGAACGGAAGACATAGAAGTCGGACGTGGAGCCGGTCATGTAGCGTGACTCGCGCAACGTCGTATCGGCGTTGGCCAGATAGTAATTGCAGTTGTTGATGACAGAGTAGTAGTCACGAGGGTTGTTGTACGTATTGTTGTCATCGACGGTGAAGTTGGCAATAGCCTTGAGGTTGGCGTTGGCGTTGGCATTGACGTTGACGAGGTCGCCGCGCAGTTCGCCGAAGAGATTGGTGCGGATGGCAATCTTCTGTAGCTGTACGAGAATACCGACGTAGGAGTTGACGGTGTCGTTGGCCGAAGTCAGGTGATTCTTGTCGGCATAGAGGATATCGTCATTGCCCATCTCGAGCATATCGTCGCAGGAGGTGAAGGCTGCTGTGGCGCAGCAGCAGACACAACCGATGGCGATGAGATATTTTAGCTGTTTCATATCTTTATGTTCGTTTAACGTTTAACGTTTAGCGTTTTGCTGTTTAACGTCTTTAGAGGTTGATCTTGACACCGAGGTTGAAGGTACGGCCCGAGGAGAGGAGACCACGGTCGATGCCTTGGTAGAGCACATTATTGCCCATCGAGAACTCGGGGTTGATACCCAGATACTTGGTCAGGGTGAAGAGGTTGGTGGCGCGAGCCCAGACGGTGATACCCTGGATGTAGGTGTTGTTGATGGGCAACTTGTAGCTCAGCGTGACCTGCTTCAGGCGCAGGTAGCTGCCGTCCTCGATCCAACGGTCGGAGAAGGCGCTGTTGCCCATGGGATCGCCGAAGGTGGCACGCGGGATGTCGGTGACCTGACCTTCGTAGGTCCAGCGTCCTGTCATGGCCGATGTCTGGTTCATGAAGCGGCTGCCGGACTCGAGCTGCTGACGCATATAGTTGTAGACGTCGTTGCCGAGGCTGTAGTTGAAGCTGGCGTCGAGCGTAAGGTTGCGGTAGCTGAGCGTGGTCCAGAAATTACCATAGATGTCGGGGTTGGCATCGCCGATGAATGTGCGGTCGTTGTCGTTGATCTCACCGTTGCCGTCGAGGTCTTTGTACTTGACATCACCTGCAGCGAAGTAGTCCTTGGTGACGCCGTCAGCATGCAGACGGTAGAGACCGTCGGCAGCAGCTTCCTCGCTGGTGGCATAGACGATGGTTCCGTTCTTGGTGTTGTCGGTCTTCAGGCCAAAGAACTTGTTGATGGATTGTCCGACCTGACTGCGGATGGTTGCACCGAGAACCTGGTTGTCGTCGTACTGTTCGCCGTCGGGCAGCTCAGTGAGCTCATTGACATAGTGTCCGAGGCTTGCACCGACGCTCCAGTTCCACTTGTTGCCGGAGATGATGTGCCCGGTCAGGTTGACGTCGAAGCCTGTGTTCTCAAGGCTGCCGCCATTGCTCCAGTTCTGCTCGATACCGGTCAGGAAGTTGAGCGAACGCAGCGTCAGCAGGTTGTTGGTCCAGCTCTTGTAGAAGTTGAAGCCAGCACCGAGCCGGTTGTTGAGGAAGCGTCCTTCGATGCCGGCATTGAGGCGGCCTGTCGTCTCCCACTGAAGCTCGGTGTTACCGATATTCTCGAGGCTGAGGCCAGGCACCTGTCCCTGGAAGATCGTGCTCTTGAAGTAGCTGTGTGAAGCGTCGTAGGGGAGGGCGTCGTTACCGCTGAGGCCGTAGCCTGCCGTCACCTTCAAATAGTCGATGCCCTTGACATCAAACCACTTCTCGTTGCTGACGATCCATCCGGCCTGGAGGCTGGGGAAGATACCCCATGCCACGCCGAAGAGCTTAAGGCCGCTCTTGGCATCGTGGCCGAACTGTGAGTTCGTCTCCATGGCGACATCACCCTGGAGGTAGTAGCGGTTGGCATAGTTGTAGCGAGCCTGAGCGTACCACGAGAGTGTGGCCCAGTTCTCGATATTACCGCCAATCTGCTTCTGGTCGGTGCTGGAGATGAGCGGGGTCTTGTCGTTACCCGTATTGTAGCCCGTCTGGCGGGTGAGAGTGTAGCTCTGGTTGATGAAGCGGAAGCCTCCGAGCAATTCGATGCTATGAGCATTGTAGCGGTTCTTCCATTCCACCTTGGTGTCGCTGAGGACATCGTTCTGCTTGCTATAGAGCGAACCGATCATGTTGTCCATAAACTGGTGGAAGCTGGCGACCCAGAAGCGTGGAACACCATTCATCGGGATATAACGCTTCTCGTTGGTGTTGACCAGCGAATAGCTGAAGAGCGAGCTGAACTTGAGATGCTGGTTGGGGTGCCATGAGGGAGTGACGGAGAGGCTCAGGAAGGAGTTGTCATAGTAGTTCTTATTCTGAGCCGTACCGTACTCGAGGATAGCCCGGGGGTTGGCGAGCTCGTAGTTGGAGCCGCGCAGCTGGCTGACCTCTGCGAGGTAGTCCTCGTCTTCAATATCCAAGTGGGTGTCGTTGACCATACCAGGACCTGTGGAGCTGGCGACGAAGCTGTATGGGCTGAGCATCGGCGACTTGGCATAGGAGAGGAAATTGAGGCTGGTGACGGTGCTGTTGTCATAGTCCTCAGGAGCGCCCGTGTCATAGAGTTTGCGGGTGGTGTTGCTGAACGAGGCGTCGAAGCGGAAGTCAATCCAGTCGGTAATCTTCACGTCCGTGTTGAATCGGATGTTGAGGCGGTTGTAGTTGCCTTCCTTGATGGTCTCACCGGCATGGTTATAGCCGATGGAGAGCATGTAGTTGGCGACATCGTCACCGCCCTGTATGCTCAGGCCATAGTTCTGCGAGATGGCCTGGGTGTAGATCTCGTCGGCCCAGTTGGTGTTGTTGTTGTACTTGTTGACCCAATAGTTGTAGTTGTATGGGTCAGCTGGGTTGTAAGCTCTCTCGTCGAGGAACTTGAAGGTCTGCAGCTTGGTGCCTGTCGTGCTGAGCAGTCCGCTGGCATAGGTCTTGTACTCCTTGCCAGACATCATGCTGTAGTGACGCGGGATGAGCTCGATACCAACGCTGGCGATAGCGTCGATGCGTGTAGCCATGGACTTGCAACGCTTCGTCTTGATGATGATGACGCCGTTGGCACCCTTGGCACCATAAATTGCCGTACCGTTGCGCATCACCTCGACGCTCTCGATGTCATTGACGTTGAAGTTGGAAAGCACGTCGTTGTAGAAGCCGGAGTGAATCATCTCACGGCCGTACTGCATCTCGGTGATGACACCGTCGATGACGACGAGCGGCTGGGCATTCGTCATGTAGCTGTTGACACCGCTCACTTGCATATAGCTACCTATGCCGGTGATGCCGCTACGCTCATTGATGCGTACTTCAGCTCCGAGCTTGCTCTGGATCTCTGACGTGATGTTGACAGAGTTGGAGAAGCCGAAGTCCGAAGCCTGGGCATTATTGAGGATGTTGTCATCCTCGCCATAGAGTGCGCGTGCTGCTTCGCTCTGCATGACGATGTCGCGCAGATGACCACTCTCGTTGAGTCCTACGCGTACCTTATTATATCCTGGGATCGTGACACTGACGGCCGAGCAGTAGAGGGGAACTTTCATGGTGAAGCTGCCGTCCTCGCCTGTCAGGCCTTCGCCTGCCGTGGCTTGCACCAGTACGCCGGCCAAGGGGGCGTGATCCTGCTGGCTCACGACACGTCCTGTGATCTCTCGTGTGGGCTCCTGTTTCTTCGTCGTCTTGTGGATACGGCGGACTTCCGTCGTATCGATTTCTTCCTCCATCAACTCATCCTGAGCGACGACGGCCAAGGGCAACGCCAGAAACATGGAGAAACAAATTAAGCCAACTTTTCTCATTATTCTTTATATTCTTTAAGGTTAGACAGGTCAGACAGCTTAAGGTCGAAGTTCTTCGCCTCCTCTTCTGTCTCGAACGGAATATAGATCACACGATTGATATACATGATGTTCGTGTGCGTGTTGTTGTTGAGCTGCGATTGACGAATGTCGGTCGTCAGGCGATAGCGCTGTGTCGGCGATACGCTGCCGAAGGCATTGTAGCCCGAGACGGTTGCGAGTCGTGCCTTGTCGATGCAGATGAGGTCGATCTGGTCGCCCGTGGTCTCGAAGTTGGTGCCGCTGCCGTGAGTCTCGCCTTCGGGTAAGGCCAGGGCACGGTCGCGGTCGGGGCTCTCAAACTCAGGATCCTCGTTGGGGTTGGTCTGCGACGTGTTGGTTCGCGGCGTCATCAGGCGCTCATTGTAGTAGACATGGAAACGTGTGGGTCGGATGCGGTCTTCGGTGTATCCTTCCTGAGCGCAGTAGAGTGGAACCATGACTACGTACACGTTGTAATACATTCCCGATACGGTGTTGGGCAGCGTGAAGTAGATGGAACTGTTGCGGTTGGTGACACCTGAATAGGTGATGGGCGCAATCTCCACGAAATTCTCCTTCAGCATCGAAATGTCAACGGTGGTGTCGCCGTATTCGACAAAGTCCTGATCGGGCAGATAGTGTGTCGTGATGGCAACCTGGGGCTGACGCTCGGAGTTGACCATCAGCTGGGGTATGCTGTGTGAGCGTATGCTGGAACCGAGAATGTAGCGGTTCTGCAGGAAGGTCAGCTTGGGGTCGATGCGTCCCTCTTCATCCATATAGAGAACACCGTTGGAGCAACGCTGAGGCGTCAGGCCGCCGAGGATACCTTCGTTCGTGGCCGGATTCCAAGCGCTCTTCGGGTTGTAGAAGACGTTCAAGCCGTAGTAGTCGGGGTGGTTGTAGTAAGATGTATTGATCAACGAATCCTCGTAGTTGTTGTGCTGGAGGTTGATGTTGAACAGACGTCCGCGCAGGACACCCATGCTGGCATTCAGCCCGGCTACGGAGTCACGGTTCTCCATGCTGTTGATGTAGTTGAAGTAGGTGTGGTACTTCGTGGAATCGCGCTTCCATACCTCGTAGGAGGGAGCCAGGAACAGATAGGAGCTGTCTTCGCGCTGGATGTAACCGAGGGTGTTGTACAGGCGGTTTGTCAGCGTCGTGACGGAGTCGGCGTAGACGATTTCTCCATCGACGACACCCATCTGCACGGACGAGGTCTCATCGAGTTCGTACTGGTCGAACTGGCGGTAGTAGTCGGCAACGCCTGTGAGCTTGTCCTCGAGGGACAGGGCTTCGCGTATGTTCGGGAAGAAGGGTTGCTTCTCACCCAACTTGAACATGATGCCGTTTGACGCCACGATGTTCTTCTTGACAAAAGGTACGCCATTGAGGTCGTTGCTGGTCAGGAGCATATACTTGCCGTTCATCATGCGGATCGAATCCTTGTAGGCCGTGCTCACGGAGTGGCCGAAGAGCGCGATGTGGTTCTGCATGAACTGCGTGATGGCGGTATTGTCCTTATCCTTGGTGTTGCGTTGTGAACCGTCGGGCAAGGTCACGAGCAGGCGCTTCTGTACCTCATAAAGGCTTATGACGCTGTCAGCCTGAGCCGACGTGATAACGGGTGCCCATAGCGTCAGTGTCTGCGGCGAAGAAAGGACAGCCTTGTAGCCGACGTGGTCAATGACACGCAAGAGATTGCTAAGGTCAGGGTCGGCCTTCACCTGCTCGTAGAGTGTAGGAGCGTCAGCAGATGAGTCCAGGCTGCCCTCATAGTGGTCATCCCATTCGTCGGAGCAGGCGCCCAGCATGAGGGCAGAGCCTGCGGCGAAGGTGATGGCCAGCGGGATGATATATTTGTTTGTCTTCATAACGTTTTAGTCGTTTAATGATGTGGAATACGCGATTAGAGGTCGTCCTCGCCCTTGCCGTCGCCTTCGATACCATAGACGCTCTTAGGAACGATTTCGAGGTAGTCGAACATCAGCTCTGCGCCACCGACGGCATAGACCGATCGGATACGCATCGTGTGCTGCACGTTGCCGTCCAGCGGTCCTGTGTAGATGAGGCGTCGTACGGTGCCGTTGTTGTTGCAGAAAGGCGACGAGTTGGAAGCGCTCAGCAGGTTGTCATCCTTGACGGAGCCACCGCCGGTGCTGATATTACGTACGCTCTTGGGACCGTAGAACCATCCTTGGTTGGCCAGGTCCTTGCGTGTCTGGTTCTTCTCTTCGTCGCTGAGCTGGGTGTAGTTGCTGCGCCATCCGACGCGTGTTTCCCATACGCCAGAGAAGTTACCGCCGTTGCCACGCATATCGAGAGGTATACCCTGGGGCACGCCATCGACATAGAACTGACCGATACCACGGGTCGGGATAAGGCAGAAGCCGAGGCGGATCTGGTATTGTCCTGTCGGTACGGACGGTAGGTTGAAGGTGATGTCGTAGACGTTAGCATCGGAACGGAGGTTAAATTCATCGCCCTCGTAGCTCCAGTAGTAGTTGCGGCAGCCTTGGTAGATGAAGTCACCGTCCTCGTTGGTCTCGACATTATCGAAATAGCCTTGCGGGAAGATGTAGTTGCGGGCAGCAGCATCCTTAGATGTGGTTGCGTCGCCCTCACCCGTACGAGAGGTACGGATGTCGTTGGTCATCAGTTCAGGCCAGATGTCGTAGAAGTCGATACGCATACGGGTGTTGAAGACTGTGTTGTGGGTGTTCTCACCGTAGTCGATGAGGCGGTCGATGTAGTAGTACACACCATTGACAGCTTCCTGCACGAGACCTTCGCCGACGGTCTGACTTACGATGGCACCGCGGTTGGTGAGGTTCGGGCGGTTGGGATCGTACATGCGGTTGAGGTAGAGCGTACGAATCTGTGACTGTCCACGGAACTTATTGGTACCGTAGACGTACTCCACCTTAAGCGTCGAGAGAGGTTGCATCGTAGAGTACCACTCTGTCGGGTTGATTTCGTTGCGGAAGATGGTGCAATTGGTGTAGAGCTTGCTGTAGAGGGCCTTACGGTCGAGGAGGTGGTAGGCAATCAGCTTGTT
>CAMOSA010000005.1 GCA_946624335.1 uncultured Prevotellaceae bacterium | reverse complement strand
AGGGCCAAGAGGAACAGGATGCCGAGCAGGAAGCCTACAGCAGCGGGCAGCACGGGCCATGCGCCACGCGCCTCCTCCATCTCCATGGCGGGTATGAGCAGCGACCATACCGAGGCAGCCACCATGACACCGGATGCGAAGCCGAGAAGGCTCTTCTGAACGCGCTCGGGCAGGTCGTCCTTCATGAAGAAGACGAAGGCTGAACCGAGCATCGTGCCGAACAGGGGGATGAGTAATCCCACGGCAAGAGTTGCCAGATCCATATATTATAAGGTGTAGGTTATTGACGTAAACGTGCTTCGAGCTCGTCGACACGCTCACGGAACTGTGCATCGACGGCCATGCGCTGAGTGACGGCCTGACAGGAGTGCAGCACGGTGGCGTGGCCGCGTCGCCCGACAGCGATGCCGATGCGTGTGGTGCTGAGCGTCGTATGCTTCTGTGCGAGGTACATGACGACCTGCCGTGCCATGACGACATTAGCCTTCCGGCTGGCAGAGAGCACGTCGGAGGCGTCCTGTCCAAAGTAGGCGCAGGTCTGCTCGATGATGCTCTCGACGGTGATGGGTGCTCGACGCTTCGAGAGGCCTACGGTGCGGCCTATGACACGCTCGGCGAGGGCGAGGTCGATGTTGCAGTTGAGGACGACGCTGTAGGCCATCAGCGCGTTGACAACGCCCTCGAGGTCACGGATGCTGTTGTCGACATGTGCGGCGATGTACTCGATGACATCTTCGGAGATGTTCAGTCCGTCGTGGCGGACACGGTAGCGCAGGATGTCGCGCCGCAGCGTCTCGCTGGGCTGCTCGATCTCGGCCAGCAGTCCCCACTTGAAGCGCGTCAGCAGTCGCTCCTCCATGCCCTGCAGGGCCATGGGTGGGCGGTCGGAGGTGAGGATGAGCTGTCGTCCGTTCTGATGGAGGTGGTTGAAGATGTGGAAGAAGGCGAGCTGTGTCTTCTGCAGCGCCGCAAACTCCTGTACGTCGTCGATGATGAGGACGTCGATGCTCTGGTAGAAGGCGATGAAGTCGTTGACCGTGTTCTGGCGTACGCAATCGGTGTACTGCACCTGGAAGAGGTGGGCCGAGACGTAGAGTACGCGCAGCTGTGGATGGAGCTCCTTGAGGCGTGTGCCGATGGCGTTGACAAGATGCGTCTTGCCGACGCCAGAACCACCATATATAAATAAAGGATTGAAGGTGGCCTGGCGCGGGTTCTGCGCGATGGCCATACCGACGGTCCTGGGCAGCTTGTTGCTGTCGCCCTCGATGAAGTTGTCGAAGGTGTAGTCGGCCTTGAGCTGCGAGTCGAGGTTCTGCAGCGGACGTGGGCTGCGGTTGACGCCTACGGTGCGCTGTGGCGGTGCCACCTGTGTCGACTCGTTGGTGGCTTCCTCGTCGACGCGTATGTCGTTGGTGGCATCGATCTGGATCTCATAGGTCAGACGTATGCCAGGACCGTAGACGCGCTGCAGCACGGCACGGAAGAGCTTGAGGAAGTGGGCTTCGATATACTCACGGATGAATGGACTGGGCACGCACAAGGTGAGCTGGCGCCCCTCAGCGTCGTAGCTGACGAAGGAGATGGGCGCAAACCACGTGTCATACTGCTGCCGGGTGATGTTGTTCTGAATCATCCGGAGACAGCTGTTCCACTGCGGGTCGATATGTGCGATGCTGGCTTCCATTCTTAATGGTAAAGTGGTGTATTTCGTTTGAGCCGAATTGCGAGTGCAAAGGTACGGCATTTTTTGGAAACTGCAAAATGGTCCTCTCGGAAAAACGTTTTTCAAGAGGCACCTAAAACACACGTTTTCAATAATCTGCCAAAGAGTGATTAGGAACAAGGCGGCGAGCCTCTTTCATAATTGCAAGAAGTTGAAAGACAAAAGATTGAGACAGTCACCTGCATGGCTGCCTCAATCTTTTGTACTATCCTTAAATGCCGAAAACTTAGTCTCTTATGCCCCTCGGAGGGAAGTAAGACGCGAGGGCGTGTTTATTCGGATTTTTTTCTTTTAAGCGAATTTTACGGCTTATCCCTGCAAATCGTTATTTATAGAAGATTCGGTTGTTATGGAAGTGCCGAAAGTTGAATTATTTATCCTTTTTCCCGAAGACGGAGAAGTGGACATAGCGCTTGGGATGAGCCTTGAGATCCTCCACGAGAGCCGATGCTCCGGAGACGGTCTGGTTGAGATTGGAGTAGAGCGTCGTGTCGTTAAGCAGCAGTCCTACGGTGTTGTCGGGCGAATTGAGGCGCTCGGTCATCTGATTGAGGTTGTCCATGGTGCCATCGACGCGTGCCATGGTGCCCTGCAGGTCGAGTTGGTTGAGGCGGTCGGTGAGCTGTACGACGTTCTCTCCGGCTCGCGTGAAGGTCTGCGCCATCTGCGGCACGTCCTTCTCGAGGAGCTTGTTGAGGTCTCGGCTGCTCTGGTCGAGGTTGGCCGTGACGGTCTCTGCGTTGGCCAGTATGCGTTGCAGGTTGGGGTCGGCAGCCAGGATGTTGAGCGATGTCAGGAGTGAGTCGACCTTGGAGAGCGTCTGCTCCAGCTTGGGAATAAACTGTGCGGCCTTGGCCATCAGCCCGTTATTCTCGGCAGAGGGTATGGTGTCGCCTACGACATAACGTTCGACGGGACTGTTGCCCATGAGCAGGTTGAGGGTGCAGCCGCCCAGCATGGCCTCGTCGAGGACGGCCGTCGTCCCGACCGGAATGCGCATACCGTGGTCCACCTCGATCTTGACGACGACGCCGCTGCCGGGGTTCGCGTAGTCGTAGAAGATGTCTGCCACGATGCCTACATCGTAGCCGTCGGCATAGACGGGGCTCGACTTGGCCAGCGCCTTGGCGTTGCGGAAGTTAATATAATAGGTGTCGTGACTCTGGAAGAGGTTGATACCTTGCAGGAACTTAATCGTGAAGAAGAGCAGCACGAGGGCGACGATACCCGTCAGCCCGATCTTCACTTCGCGTGAGATGGTCATTGTATACTTTCTTTATATTTCTTGATGGCTTGATAGATGCTGTTGGCGAGTTCGTTGACGCCACGTTCGCTGAGTAGGTAGTTCTCCTCGGCAGCGGTGGTGATATATCCGAGCTCGACGAGGCACGAAGGCATCGATGTGGCCCGGAGCACGAGGAACCCGGCCTGGTGGACGCCCTTGTCGGGTCTTCCTGCCGAGCGGAACTGTCGCTGTATCATCGTGGCGAGCTTGACGCTCTGCTCCATATTCTTATCTTGCATGAACTCGAAGATGATGTATGACTCGGCGCTCTTCGGATCGAAGCCTTCGTAGCGGTTCTCATAGTCGCGCTCGAGCATGATGGCCGAGTTCTCACGTTTAGCGACGGCCAGGTTGTCGGCCGCGCGGTGCATACCGAGGGTGTAGGTCTCCGATCCTTTGCCCTGAGCGCCCCGAGGCAGTGCATTGGTGTGTATGCTGACGAAGAGGTCGGCCTTGGCACGGTTGGCGATGGCGGCCCGCTCGTCCAGCTCGATGAAGACATCGGTCTTGCGTGTATAGACGACCTTGACGTCCTTGATATTCTGCTCGACGAGCTTTCCCACGGCGAGCGTCACGGCCAGATTGATGTTCTTCTCCTTACCCCGCTTGCCGAGGGCTCCGGGATCACGTCCTCCGTGGCCGGCATCGAGGACGAGGGTGAACGTCTCGGCAGCCCACGCCTGTGCTGTCGGCACGAGGGCCAGCAGCACAGCCATGAGCAGAGAGGTTACAATATTCTTCATTTCGCGTGCAAAGGTAGTGATAATTTATGATTTGCAAGAGCTGTTTGCTCAATTATTTTGTCCTTTAACACGCAAAATGTGTGCATTAGAAGCGTAAACGGGCTCCAGCGAGGATGACGAGGCCTGGTTGGGGTATGTTACCGAGGTCGAAGTAGCGATGGTTGGTGAGGTTCGTTGCCTCGGCCCACAGCTCGTAGTGGCGGGCCGTCCATCGCAGCTTCAGGTCGAGCGTAGCGTAGGGCGAATAGGGGACGAGCTCGCCCGTCGACTGGGCCTCACGATAGCGGATATAGCTGCCCTCACGGTCCTGCCACCGCAGGCTCCAGGAGGCACTCAGCCTCGAGACGATGCGGTGGTCGAGCGTTGCGACGAACTTATGCCGGAGGTATTCCATCGCATAGTTGGACTTGAAGAACGGCTGGTCGTCGCGACGATGCTGGTGCATGAAGGTGTAGCCGAGGGTGAGGCGCTGGAGATAGGCATCGGCGCGATGGAAGACCTCGGTGAAGCGGACCGCCGTCTGTGCCTGCAGGCCCCAGTTGTCGAGGTCGAAGCCGGCACTGTGGAACACATCGTCGGCGTCGTACATGACCCAGTCGATGAGGTCGTTGCCCCGATGGTAGAAAGCCTTGACCGTAGCGTCGACGACGGACGTGCGGTAGGCAGCGCCGAGCTGCAGACAGTGGCTCTCCTCGGCTCGCATGCCCTGGTTGCCCTCATGGGTCGGACTCTTATAATAGAGGTCGGTGAAGGTAGGCAGCCGGAAGCCCTTATTGTAGGAGGCGAACAGGCGCCAGTGGGCAGCCGGCGTATAGGCCACGTCGATGCCCGGGTAGAAGCGCAGATGGCTGTCGAAGCGCGTGTTCTTGTTGGCCAACACGCCGATGCTGGCCGTGAAGCGCGGCAGCAAGATATTATGTTCAAGGTTGAATGAAAGGTTCGTGCGACTGTCGTGGCGGCTGTAGAAGATGTCCTCGTGTGGCGGCTGATGGCGCAGCTCACCGCTGATGGGGTGTCCGAGCGACGTGCTGTAGATGCCTTCCTCGCGTAGCTCAACGCCGGCCGCCGTGTGACCTAGCAGCCAACGTACGTCGGCCGTGACACGTGCCCCATGGACGTCGGAGCGATGGAAGTTCTCGCCCGTCGTCGTGCCACGGATGAGCTCGAAGTTGTCGATGAGCCGTTGCCAGTAGACCTCGGGATGTATCCTCACACGCCCCTTCGTCTCGGCACCGGCACTGACGATGTACCGCGTGTTGCGTTCGTACTGGTCGGGATAGGCCGCACTATAAAAGGTGTTGGCGCCATACGACTTCTGGCTGTAGCCAGCCTGGAAGCTGACGCGGAAGTCGTCGGCATCGTAGCCGCCCTGCAGGAACACATTACCACGGGCGAAGTCGGAGTTCGTCGTGGCACCGTCGGAGCGTTGGTACAGGGCCGAGAGGGCCGCTCCCCCTACTCCACCCGAGGCGCCCTTCGTGCTGAAGGCCGCCCGTGCGTCGCCGCCGAAGGTGGCATAAGAACCGCCATGCACGCCGGCCTCGACGCCGAAGGCGCTCCGTCGGGCGTCGGCTGCCGGGCTGTCGTCGGTGTGGGCAGCACGAGGCGTCGCATAACCCTTGGTCACGATGTTGATGGCGCCGCCGAACGCCGAGGCGCCGTAGACGCGTGACGCAGCCCCCTCGAGCACTTCGATGCGCTCGATGTCAGCGATGCTGACGGGAAAGTCAGCGGCGAGATGACCGGTCTGTGGGGAACTGATGTTGACGCCGTTCAGCAGCAACGTGATCTGGTCGAACGTGCCTCCATCGATACTGATGTCCGTCTGAATACCAAAGCCGCCGCGCTGTCGGACATCCACGCCGACGGCTAATTTCAAGAGATCGTTGACGGTCTGCGCCGCCGCAGCCTCGATCTGCTGACGAGTGATGACGGTCACGAGACGCGCCGACTGCAGTGCCGTCAGCGGCGACATGGACCCTGCGACACTCACCTCGGCCAGCTCACGTCCGTCGCCCTCGGTCTCGTCGACCGGATTCGACACGGGCTGGGCCGCCTCGACTTTAGGAAGATTGACACTGGCTAACATACCCACCGTGAGCACGCCGATACGCACTTCGCGGTGCAGGCTGGCAAAGACGCTGTAGCCGCCGCGAGTGAAATGGCGGAAGGTGAATGGGCGTCGAAGTTTGTTCTTTTGTTTAAACATGACTTTAATAATTAAATAGGTTAAAAAAAAGCCCGGCGGACGTTCGCCGCCGGTTGACGTTCAATGGAAGATGGAGAAGAGGCCTCCTTCGGGTTTCTTGAAGTAGCGGTCGAGCTGTTTGAAGAGCGCCGTTCGCGAGAAGACGACGACGCGGTCGCCAGCCTGGATCTGTGTGCGTCCGTTGACGAGAATTCCCTCGCCGTTGCGCACGATGCCTCCGATGGTGATGCCCTTGGGCAGCCCCAGCTTCATCACCGGTTCGCGCGTCACCATAGCCCCCTCGGCCACGTCGAGCTCGGCCACGTCAGCATCGGCGATGGTGAGGCTTTTCACGCTGGCCACGTCGGCATCAAGTAACATCTGATAAATGTGACTGGCCGCGATGGCTTTCTTGTTGATGATCGTGCCGATGTCCAGCTTCTCGGCCATCGTGATATAATCGGTGTTCTCGACCATGGCCACCGTCTTGCGGACACCCATCCGCTTGGCGGCGAGGCAGGCCAGGATATTGGTCTCGGTGTCCGGCGTCAGCGCACAGAAAGCCTGCGTCTGACGTATGCCTTCCTCCTGCAGCAGCTGCGTGTCACGGCCGTCGCCGTTGATGATCAGCACGTTGTCATTGTCGAGCAGTTCCGTAAGCTTGCGACAGCGGTCGATGTCCTGCTCGATCAGCTTGACGTCCATATAGTCGGGCAAGCGATGACATGTCTGCACCGCAATGCGCCCGCCCCCCATGATCATCACCTTCTTGACGTCGGGATAGCTCTCTTTGCCGACGAGCTGACGGATGTTCGGCACAAAACGCTTCGTCGTCATGAAATAGGCAATATCGCCGAGTTTCAGCTCATCCAGACCGCCCGGAATGATGGTCTCCTCGTCGCGCTTGATGGCCACGATATGATAAGGTGAGTCGGGCGGGCACAACTGCCTCAGCTGCTGTCCGTAGAGCGCCGTGGCCTCCTCGCGCAGCTTGATGCCGAGGATCATCAGCGCTCCGCCGTGCACCTCCCACCACTGTCGCACCCACGAACGCCGTACGCCATCGACGATTTCCTGTGCCGCCAGCTCCTCGGGATAAATCAGCGAGCCGATGCCCACCGAAGTGAAGAAGTCGCGGTTCTTGGGCTCCAGGTATTCGCCATTGTCGATGCGTGCCACGGTCTTCTTGGCTCCGAGGCTGTTGGCGAGCATACAGCAGGTGAGGTTCTTCGTCTCGGAAGGTGTCACGGCGATGAACAGGTCGGCCTGCGGCGTGCCGGCCTCCTTCAGTCCGCTGATGCTCGTCGGCGAGACGTTGAGCGTCATCAGGTCCATGCCTTCGACGGCATCAGCCATCTTCTGCTCGTCGGGATCGATGAGCACGATATCGTGATTTTCCTTGGTCAAGAGCGCAGCCAGATGACTGCCCACGGCTCCCGCACCGGCAATGATGATTTTCATAGGTCTGTCGTCTTGTGTCTACGTGGAGTTATAGTGTTCAGCCCGTCGAGGGCTAACTCATGTCGGGATCCCCAGCGCGCCCGGCGTCAACGGGTTAACGTATTCTTGATGCCTTCGGCGTCGATACCGCATATCCGGTACAGATCCTTGCAGGGTCCGTGTTCGACGAAACGGTCGGGCAGCCCCAGCCTCGTCACCGGCAGCGCCATCCCATGGTCGGCCAGCCACTCGAGCACCGCCGATCCGAGTCCTCCGTTGCGCACGCCGTCCTCGACGGTGACGATACGCTTGTAGCGTGTCGCGACCTCGGTCAGCAGGCGTTCGTCCAGGGGCTTGAGGAACCGCATATCATAGTGCCCGATGCTGAGCTCCGGCCGTTCGGCCTCGGCCTGGCGGATAGCAGCCTGCGCCGTCACGCCGATGGGACCTATGGTCAGCACGGCGATGTCACGTCCCTCCTTGAGGCGCCGTCCGCGTCCGATGGGCACTTCCTGCATCGGACAACGCCAGTCGGGCTGAGAGCCACGGCCGCGAGGATAGCGGATGACGAAGGGACCGCGGTCGGGCAGCTGCGCCGTATACATCAGGTGGCGTAACTCATGCTCATCCATGGGCGAGGCGACGGTCAGGTTGGGGATGGGGCGCAGATAGGCCAGGTCGAAGGCGCCGTGGTGGGTAGGGCCGTCTTCGCCGACGAGGCCGGCACGGTCCAGGCACAGCACGACATTCAATCGTGAGATACAGACATCGTGTATTAGATTGTCATAAGCACGCTGGGCAAACGAGCTGTAGATATTGCAGAACGGCAACAGGCCATCCTTGGCCATACCGGCCGAGAACGTCACGGCGTGACCTTCGGCGATGCCGACGTCATAGGCCCGGCCAGGCATGGCTTCCATCATGATGTTCATCGAGCAGCCTGTCGGCATGGCCGGTGTGACGCCGACGATGCGCTCGTTCTGCCGGGCGAGTTCCAATAAGGTATGGCCGAACACATCCTGGAACTTGGGTGGCAGGCCTGTCTCGTCAGCCTTGATAAGCTCACCCGTCTGCGGATCAAACCTGCCGGGAGCGTGCCACAGCGCCCCTCCATGTTCAGCGGGCTCGAAGCCCTTACCCTTGACGGTGTGGATGTGCAGCAGCTTGGGGCCGCTCATGTCCTTGATCGTCCGTAACGTCCTCACCAGGTCGATCACGTCGTGGCCGTCGGTGGGTCCGAAGTATCGGATGTCCATACCTTCGAATACGTTCTGCTGGTGATTGATGAGGCTCTTGAGCGAATTGTTAAAGCGAAGGATACCGCGCTTGCGTTCCTCGCTCATCCAGCCCCACGAGAGGAGCTGGCGCGAAGCCTTGTAGCGGATGCGGTTATAGGTGGGATTGGTCTGCAGTTGGTGCAACAGATTCTTCATGCCACCCACGCTGCGGTCGATGCTCATGTTGTTGTCGTTGAGGATGATGAGCACATCGTTAGGGGTGTTAGCGGCATTATTCAGCCCCTCAAAGGCAAGGCCTCCGCTCATGGCACCGTCGCCGATGACAGCGACGACGTGGCGGTCGTCCTCATGCTTCGCCTTGGCCGCCAGCGCCATACCGAGGGCGGCGCTGATGCTGTTTGAGGCGTGTCCGGCGGTGAACGCGTCATACTCACTCTCCTCTGGCGAGGGGAAAGGCTTGATGCCTCCGAGGTGGCGGTTGGTGCGAAAGACCTCGCGACGGCCCGTCAGGATCTTATGGCCGTAGGCCTGATGACCGACGTCCCAGACGATGCGGTCGTAAGGCGTGTTGTAGACATAATGCAGCGCCACCGTCAATTCCACTACGCCGAGGCTTGAGGCGAAGTGCCCGGGGTTGCCCGACAGCTCCTGGATGATGTCCTGCCGCAGTTCACGGCACACCTGCGGCAGCTGCTCCAAGGGCAACTGGCGCAGATAAGCCGGCAACGTGATACGTTCCAACAGGGGGAACTCTGTATGGTTTATTTCTGCCATTACTTCGATTTTCGGGGCAAAGATAGGCAAAAGTTTAAAGTTTAAAGTTCAAAGTCGAAAGTTTTTATCATTATTCATTGCTTTTTGTAATTTTTCAGCTTCGGAGATACATAATCACCGAGAAAATGCTTATCTTTGTCGCATGAAACTGATTACAACGGTCGAAATCTCCGGCCTTCATCAACCCATCAGCCTCCGCAACCGCGTCGCTTTCATCGGTTCGTGCTTTGCCGAGCACATCGGCACGAAGATGCGTCACAGCGGTCTGCCGGCGCTCGTCAACCCCTTTGGCGTGCTCTACAACCCGCAGAGTATCTTGAGCATCCTCACCGCCGACCTGCTGTCGGACGACTTCTATTTTCAGGACGCCGACGAGCGATGGCACTGCTGGCTGACGGACAGCCACTTCAACGCGTCGACCCTCGAGGCCTGCCGCGCCGGCGTCATCTCGGCACGCGGCAAGCTGGTGGAGTGGAACCCCACGACCATCATCATCACCCTCGGCACCAACCGTTGCTACGAGCACGGTCCATCGTTCGTCGTCGGCAACTGCCACAAGCGCCCGCAGAGCGAATTCACCGAGCGTGCGCTGAGCGTCGAGGAGTGTACGGATATGCTGGAACAGCTGTGCCGCCTGTTCCATCGGGCGCAGGTCGTCTTCACCGTCTCGCCGTTTCGCTATGCCAAATACGGCTACCATGAGAGCCAGCTGGCCAAGGCGACGCTGCTGCTGGCCGTCGACGCCGTCGTACGCCGCCGGCCGGACCAAGCCTGCTATTTCCCGGCCTACGAGCTGATGCTCGACGAGCTGCGCGACTACCGCTTCTACAACCCCGACCTGCTGCACCCTTCCAGCCAAGCCATCGACTATATCTGGGAGCGCTTCGTCGAACAATGCGTCGACAGCGAGACGCGCCGCTACCTCTACGACTACGAGCCGATCCGCAAGGCCCTGGACCACCGCCCCGACGATCCCGAGTCGCCAGCAGCCCTGCACTTCCAGGAGCAGACCCGTCAGCGGCTGTGCGACCTCATGGCCAAATATCAAATTGAATTCTAAAACAAAGAAAAACATCACACCATCTCACTTTCATCACGAATGACCTACGCAATCTCTACCATCACCGCACTCATCGGCGCCCATCGCTTCGGCAGCGCCGAGACACGCATCGACTGGCTGCTGACCGACAGCCGCTCCCTGATCTTCCCCGAAGAATCGCTATTCTTCGCCATCCGAACACAGAAGAACGACGGCCACCGCTATATCCCTGAACTCTACCGCCGAGGTGTGCGCAACTTCGTCGTCAGCCAACTGCCCGACCACCCCGAGGCGGACGCCAACTACCTGCGCGTACCCTCTCCGCTGAAAGCACTACAGCGTCTGGCCGAGCGCCACCGCGAGGAATTCACCTGCCCCGTCGTAGGCATCACCGGCTCCAACGGCAAGACCATCGTCAAGGAATGGCTCTATCAGCTGCTCGCACCAGACTACAACGTGACACGCTCGCCACGCTCGTGGAACTCACAGATCGGCGTGCCGCTGTCCGTCTGGCGACTGACCGAGCAGACGGGCATTGGCCTCTTTGAGGCCGGCATCAGCGAGCCCGGCGAGATGAGCGCCCTCGAGAGCATTATACAACCCACCATCGGTATCATGACGCATCTGGGGTCGGCCCACGACGAGCACTTCGGCAGCCGCGAGGAGAAATGCCGCGAGAAGCTGAAGCTGTTCCACAACGCGCGAGTACTTATATATAATGCCGACGACGAGATGATCGCCGGATGCATCGCACAGAGCGACTTCGGCGGCGAGCTGATCGGCTGGCACGCCCAGGACTTCGACGTGCCGTTCCTCGATGCCGCCAGCCGCGAGGACGCTATCCACTGCATCTGCCTCTGCCGCTATCTGGGCCTGCCGGAAGACGTCATCCAGGAGCGCGTGAGACGCCTCGAGCCGGTAGCGCTGCGTCTGGAGGTCAAGGAGGGCCGCAACCATTGCACCGTCATCACCGACGCCTGCAACAGCGACCTGGGCTCCCTCGAGATAGCCCTCGACTTCATGCGCCGCCGCCCCGATGCCGACGGCCGCAAGCGCACGCTCATCCTCTCCGACATCAAACAGACGGGCCTCACGCTGACGGAACTGTATGCGCAGGTGGCCCGGCTGACCATGGAGTACGGCATCGATCAGTTCATAGGCATCGGCGATGAAGTCAGTGCGGGCATGGCTAACGTCAGGCCAGGCTCAGCCTCCTCCGGGCAGGCCACGAGCCAGGACATCGTATGCTTCCCCACCGTCGACGCCTTCCTGGCATCGTCGGCTTTCGCCGTGTTGCACGACCGCATCATCCTCGTCAAAGGGGCACGTCTGGCCCGCTTCGACCGTATCGCCGACGCCCTCGTCGAGAAAGTCCACGAGACCATCCTCGAGGTCAACCTCTCTGCCGTCGTGAACAACCTGAACTACTACCGCTCCTTCATGCGTCCTGAGACGCGTATGGTGTGCATGGTCAAAGCCTCGGCCTACGGCGCCGGTGCCGTCGAAGTGGCCAAGACGCTACAGGACCAAGGCGTCGACTACCTGGCCGTCGCCGTCGCCGACGAAGGTGTCGAGCTGCGCCGCGCCGGCATCACGGCTAACATCATGATTATGAATCCGGAGATGTCGTCCTTCCACACGCTCTTCGAATACCAGCTGGAGCCTGAGGTCTACAGCTTCCGCCTGCTCGACGCCCTCGTTCATGCCGCCGAGCGCGAAGGCATCACCGCCTTCCCTATCCACGTGAAGCTGGACACCGGTATGCACCGTCTGGGCTTCGATGCCAGCCATGCAGGGGCACCTGCCGAGGACGGCACGCCCACGTTCCCCGAGATTCAAGCCCTCATCGCCCGGCTGCAGGCCCAGAAAGCCTTGATCCCGCGCTCTGTCTTCACCCATTTCGTGGGCTCTGACAGCGAGGACTTCGACGCCTTCTCGGAGCGCCAGTGGACGCTCTTCCGTGCGGCCTCGGGGCTGCTGCAAGCCGCCTTCCCCCACCCCATCCTCCGCCACATCTGCAACTCCGCCGGCATCGAGCACTTCCCCGACCGCCATTGCGACATGGTACGCCTCGGCCTCGGCCTCTATGGCGTCAACCCCTTAGGCGATGCCTCGCACACGAATCAGGCGACGCCGGCCTCACCCCTCGCCCTCGTGTCGACGCTCAAGACCACGATACTGCAGATTCACGACGTCCCCGCCAGCGACACCGTAGGCTATTCACGCCGTGGTCACCTGACGCGTGACAGCCGTATCGCCGCACTACCCATCGGCTATGCCGACGGCCTCAACCGCCACTTGGGCTGCGGCAACGGCTACTGTCTTGTCAACGGGAAACGGGCTCCTTACGTCGGCAATATATGTATGGACGTGTGCATGATCGACGTCACCGACATCGACTGCCGCGAAGGCGACACCGCCGTCATCTTCGGGCCACAGCTGCCGCCGAGCGTGCTGTCCGACAAGATCGGCACCATCCCCTACGAGATTCTCACCTCCGTCTCGCCACGAGTCAAGCGAGTCTACTACATCGACTAAAAAAAACAGCAGCAGCCTCTTCCCGTCGGAAGGGGCTGCTGTAGTACTCTACCCAAGCCGGGTGATCCGGCCCAAACCCACAGCATGGGTTGGGGATCAGAAATGGCTGGAGCCGTCGAAACAATGCGTACAGACTTGCGACTTGGGAAGGCCGATGGCTTTGATGAGGATCTCGAGGGTGTTGAACCGCAGCGTGGTGAGACCGAGGCGACGTCCCATCTCGGTGACCATGGCTTTGTATTTCTCTGAGTCGGTGCGGGCGTATTCCTGCAAGATCTCATGAGGCGTGGAGGCTTCGCCGCCCAGGCCGCCGGGTGTCTTGTCGTGATCGTCCTCGAGGTCATGGATGACCTGTCGCGTCAGCAGTTCCATATCGCTCTTGGAGGCTGAGAAATTAAGGTACGGACAGCCATAGATGAGCGGCGGACAGGCGATGCGCATGTGCACTTCCTTGGCACCGAGGTCGAAGAGGCCCCGCACATTGTCGCGCAGCTGTGTGCCCCTGACGATACTGTCGTCACAGAAAAGGCACCGCTTGCCGTTGAGGGCGTCACGATTCGGTATGAGCTTCATCTTGGCCACCAGGTTTCGCGTGAGCTGGTTGCCCGGCATGAAAGATCGCGGCCACGTCGGCGTGTACTTGGAGATGGCCCTTCGGTAGGGTGCGCCGATGCCCTCGGCATAGCCTGTGGCCATCCCCACGCCGGAGTCGGGAATGCCAGCCACCAGATCGACCTCGGTATCGTCCTGCTGTCCCATGAGCAGTCCGCAGGTGTGGCGCATGGCCTCGACGTTGCGATCCTCGTAGGTCGACGTGGGAAAGCCGTAGTAGACCCACAGGAAAGAGCACACCTGCATCTCCTGCTCAGGAGCGCGTAGCTGCTCGAGGCCGTCGGCCGTGAGACGCACGATCTCGCCGGGACCGACGAAATGGCTCACCTCGTAGCCCAGGTTGGGGAAAGCCGTCGTCTCCGACGTGGCGGCCCAGGCGCCCTCACGCTGACCGATGACGATGGGCGTGCGGCCGAGGCGGTCGCGGGCAGCGATGATGCCGTTCTCGGTGAGGATGAGCATCGAGCAGGAGCCTTTCACCTTATTATATACATTCTCTATGCCGTCGACGAAGCTCTTGCCGCGAGCGATGAGCAGCGTGACGAGCTCGGTGGGATTGGTCTTGCCGCTGGACATCTCGGAGAAATGGTCGCCCTCAGCCAGTAGTTCGCGCGTCAGCTCGTCGAGGTTATTGATCTTGGCCACCGTCACGACAGCCATCTTCCCGAGGTGCGAGTTGACCATGATGGGTTGCGGGTCGGTGTCGGAGATCACGCCGATACCGCTGTTGCCAGGGAACTTCTGCAACTCGGCTTCGAAGCGCGTGCGGAAGTACTGGTTCTCGAGGTTGTGGATACTGCGATAGAAGCCCTTCTCGGCCGAGTAGGTGGCCAGACCGCCACGCTTGGTGCCGAGGTGTGAGTTATAATCCGTACCGTAGTAGAGGTCGGTGATACAGGGTTTTGTGCTGATGGTTCCGAAAAAGCCGCCCATGAGTCAGATGATAGTGAAAAGTGAAAAATGACACGGCCTACGGCCGTTGTTGAAAGGTTGAAAGGTTGAAACGCTAAGCCCTAAACGCCAAACGCTAAGCCCTAAACGCTAAGCCCTAAACGCTAAGCCCTAAACGCTAAACCCTAAACGCTAAACCCATTTCCTATTTTATATTACCTAATTTCCTTACCTGTCACGCCAGAAAGAGCGGGTGAAGATGACGATGACAGAGATGATCTCGAGACGCCCCATGAGCATGAGCAGCGACAGCAGCCATTTCACCGTGGACGGGAGTATGGACCACGACATGGTGGGGCCGATCTCGAGGCCCAGTGTAGGGCCTACGTTGCTGGCACAGCTCAGAGCGATGGTGATGGAATTTGTGCTGTCGACACCCGTCATGATCATGATGAAATAGGTGGTGAAGCACAACAACATATACAGGCCAAAGAAGGCGAGCAGCGACGACTGCTTGTCGCTCGCTACGGGAAGTCCGTTGATGCGTACGGGCAGCACTGAGCGCGGATGGATGACACGCTTGATCTCGTTGCGGATAATCTGCAGGATCATCACGCCACGGACACATTTGATGCCGCCGGCCGTGCTGCCCGAACAGCCGCCGAAGAACATCATCACAGAGAGGATGACCCACGTGATGTGCGGCCACTGGCCGGCGTCATCGTTGAAGACGCCCGTCGTCGTGACGAAGGAGACGACCTGGAAGAGACTGGAGCGGAATGCCTCCTCGACGCTGTAGTGGCAGCTGCGCATGAGGATGAACATGATCAGCGCCGTGCCCAAACCGACGAGCGAGAGGTAGAGCCGCAACTCCGAATTGCGGAAGAACTCGCGGAAACGGCCGCGCCACACCGTCATATACAACAGGGTGAAGCTGACGCCGGAGATGAACATGAAGAAGATGGCGGTGTAGTCGATGGCCACGCTGTGAAAGAAGCCTGTCGAGGCGTTATGCGTGGCAAAGCCGCCGGTGGCCGTCGCCGTCATGGCATAATTGACGGCATCGAATCCGCTCATCCCCTCGACGTAAAAGAGGGCAGCACAGGCTATGGTGAGCAACGTATAGATACCCCATATCCACTTCGCCGTGGTGCCCAGACGCGGATGCAGCTTGCTGCGCATCGGCCCCGTGGCCTCAGCGGAGAACACCTTGATGCTGCCGCCGATGAGCGAGGGGATGATGGCGATGGTGAAGAAGACGATGCCCAGACCGCCGATCCACTGCGTCATCGAACGCCAGAACAGCAGGGCGTGGGGCAGGCTCTCCACATCGTCGATCAGGCTGGCACCCGTCGTGGTGAAGCCCGAGATCGTTTCGAAGTAAGCATCGGTGGGGCTGGGAAGGAAGCCGCTGGCCACAAAGGGTATGGCGCCGAAGAAGCTGAAGATGATCCACGAGAGGGACACCACCAGATAGGCGTCGCGACGGTTCATCATGTCCGACGTGTCGCGCCCCACAAACTGCAGCAGCAGCGAGGCGACGATGGTCACGACGACAGCGAGGCCGAACGCCTCGGCGTCCGGTTCGTGATAGAGAACAGCCATGAGGATGCAGCAACCCATCACCACGGCCTCCAGGAAGAGCAACTGACCGAGAATCTTGGATATGAGTTTCCAGTTGATCATAGGCAGTCGTTACATCAATTCCTTGGCTTGCTTGCCGGTGAGATGGTCGATGACGAGCTCGAACATGAGCAGATGGGGAAAACCCTTGGCTATCTCGTGGTCGGTGGACTCCGCGCTCTCGTGCGGACTATACTTACGGGCCAACGTGCGGATAGCCTCCAGCTTCGACGCATCGTCGTCGAGGATCCTGATGCGCCCGAAAGCGATCACACTACGGTAGATGGTGGTGAAGGTCTGGGGCTGCACGTCATCCAACTGGATGACACAGAACGAGGCCTTGGCATGGCGACGGATGGCATCAACCTTGTGGCCCGCCACAGCGCTGTGGAAGATCAGGCGGCCGTCGGCGTAGACATAACTCAGCGGCACGGCATAAGGATAGTCATCATCGCCCAGCACTGCCAGCACGCCGGAAGTGGCGTTCTGCAGTATCGCGATACTCTCGGCATCGCTCAGTTGCTGGCGCTTGCGGCGCATTGGGCGAAAATCTGCCATCAGCGTGTGAAATAGGTTTGCGGGTGCAAAGGTAATGAAAAGTTTTGAACTACGTAGGCTGCGGGGCTTAGTTTTTTCCGACAGGGCTTCATTTTTTGTCCATCAGCCCTCCATCAGGGGGCCACGCAGCGCTCACGACTGCTGTTCCGCCGTCGCTTCACGCTGGCCAAGGACATCCCGTGCACGCTGCAATGCCAGATTGATGTGGGGCTGGATGTTCTCCTCGCCTACGATACGGCCGAAGTCGTTGCGCATCAGCACCTCATGGACCTTCGGGTTGACGCCCGAGAGGATGACATGAATACCCTCGCCATGAGACATCTGCACGAAATTCTCGAGATTATGCATCCCCGTACTGTCGACGAAGGGTACTTTTCGCATACGGATGATCCTGACCTTCGGGCGGCGCGGCATACGGCCCATGATCTCCTCGAAGCGATTGGCGATGCCGAAGAAGAAAGGCCCGTTGATCTCGTAGACCTCACAGCCATCGGGGATGGTGAAATGCTCAAGGTTGGTAGCCTCGAAGTCCACCTCCGCAGCCGGGTCGATCTCGTCGGTCAGCACGCTGACCTGCGTCGTCTCGGCCATACGGCGCATGCACAGCAGGCAGGCCAGCATCAGTCCCACCTCGATAGCCACCGTGAGGTCGAAGACGACCGTCAGCAGGAACGTGATCAGCAGCACCGAGATATCGGACTTCGGGTTCTTCAACAGCTGACGGAAGGTGCGCCAGCCCGACATATTATAAGCCACGACGACGAGGACGCCGGCCAGGCACGCCATGGGGATAAACTCAGCGTAGGGCATCAACAGCAGGAAGATCAGCAGCAGCACCACGGCGTGCACGATGCCTGCCACGGGCGTGCGGCCACCGTTGTTGATGTTGGTCATCGTGCGGGCTATGGCTCCTGTGGCTGGGATGCCGCCGAAGAGGGGCGATGCCAGGTTGGCTACACCCTGAGCGATCAGTTCCTGGTTAGAGTCGTGGCGGTCGCCGATGACACCGTCGGCCACGGTGGCCGAGAGCAGCGACTCGATAGCGCCCAGCACAGCTATCGTCAGCGCCGGAGCGAACAACTGGCGCACCACCTCCCACGACATCTCGGGAACGGCAGGCGTCGGCAGCGAGGCGCTGATGCGGAAACGGTCGCCGATGGTGTCCACCGACGTGGCCAGCCCGTACTGCTTCAGCACGAGCACGGCCACCGTCATCACCAGGATAGCCACCAAAGAGCCCGGCAGCTTGTTCAGCGCCGAGAGATGACCGTTGACATATTTCACCTTATTAATATACGGCCAAACGGCGATGATGGCCACGGAGCCTATGCCCACGGCGGCGCTCCATGCGTCGGCACCACTGATGTTGCGGGCATAGCAGATCCACTTCGAGATGAAATCCGACGGCACGCCGCCCTCAACGTGCAGGCCCAGCAGATCCGTCACCTGCGTCGTGAAGATCGTCAGGGCGATACCGCTGGTGAAGCCCACGACGATGGGATAAGGGATATACTTGATGATCGTGCCCAGGCGGAACAGGCCGAGCAGGATCAGCAAGGCGCCGGCCAGCAGTGTAGCCACCATGAGGCCGGACATTCCATACTGGCCGATGATGCCGGCCACGATGACGATGAAGGCACCCGTAGGACCGCCAATCTGAACGCGCGACCCGCCGAGCAGCGAGACGATCAGGCCCGCCACGATGGCCGTCGTGATGCCCTGTTCGGGCGTCACCCCAGAGGCGATGCCGAAAGCGATGGCCAGGGGCAGGGCCACGATACCCACGATGATGCCGGAGAGCAGGTCCTTGACAAAAGCCTCGCGAGTATAACCGCGGAGGCTGGTGATGATGCTGGGTTTCATTGTGCTATTACTGTTGCTTCGTTCGTTTGAGGCCGCAAAGGTACGCCATTCCCAGCAAACGAAGCACGACGGGCACCTAAAAAAGCACGGAAGACCCGATTTATTGATTTGCGCCAAGAAGCGATCGGACGTCATCGCCGCACATCCACGCTGACACCGGCGCTCTGGCAGTCGGCGCCCATGGGTGGGTTTTCCTTGAGGATCTCGAGGTGCACGGTATGTGCGGCGGGAAAGCGGTCGAGGATGGCACGGCAGGTGCGCCCGGCCAGATGCTCCAGGAGCTGTGACGGCACGCTCATCTCACGCCTGACGACCTCGAAGATATCGGCATACGAGAGGGTGCCGACGAGTTCGTCGGTCTCCATCGCCCGCTCGAAGTCTGTCTCAACAGCGATGTTGAGGTAATAATAAGCTCCCACGACGCGCTCCTGTGAGAGCACGCCGTGGTAGCCAAATAGTTTTACGTCCTTCAGCAGGACTTTACAACTTTGCACTTTCATCGTTTCAACGTTACAAGACTTCAACGTTTCAAGACTCCAGCCCCCTCTCCGCCCCCCCCTATAGAGGGGATAATGGAATGTATTACTTATGGCTTTCTTTGCTTGAAAGGCGACCGTCCTCCCCCTTGAGGAGGGTTGTGAGGGAACAGACGAATGACTGAATGTCAAGCGGCCCCGAGCGACCGAGGCGTAAATCCTACGCCAAGGACGGACAGGAGAGAGGGTCTGTTTCATCCGCATCGGCTGGCGCCGCAGTTGGTACAGATAAGGCATCCCTCCTGATAGACCAGGGTCTCCTGGCCGCAGTTGGGACACACCTGTCCCCGTGCCACGGTACCGTCCTGAATATATTTCTTCAAGGCACGCTCGACACCGTTCTTCCAGGTATTGATGGTCTCGTCGTTGAGTGAGAGCTGGCCGACGAGGCGTATAACGTGATCGAGGGGCATACGATAGCGGAGTACGCCGGAGAGGAGCTTGGCATAGTTCCAGTACTCGGGATTGAATTTCTCGGAGAGGCCTTCGACGGTAGTCTTGTAGCCGCGCTTGTTCTCGAACTGGAAGTCGTAGCGCTTCGTGCCGTCGGGGTTCAGCTGCTTGATGATGCGTCCCTTGGTGACGCTCTTGGGCAGCATGATACCCTCCTCGTCGTCCTGCAGACCGGTGAAGATCTCATAAGGATATCCGTTGAGCAAGCCGACGAAGGCCACCCATTTCTCCTTGTTGTTCTGGAAGCGTACGACATCACAGTCGAGCACGTCGGGCCGTTTCTCGACGACCTCGGGCGGGCGGCACTCCATGACGGGTTTCTCGCCTCCGGTCTCCAAGGCCGGCGTGTCCTGCTGGCTGGCGTCGCCTTTCTTCTCTTTCTTCTTGCTGACGCTGATCATGACGCCAGAGCGCGAGCCGTCGCGATAGATGGTACAACCCTTACAGCCACTGCGCCAAGCTTCCATATAAAGATCGTTGACGAGCTGCTCGTCGACCGAGTTGGGCAGGTTCACGGTGACGCTGATGCTATGGTCGACCCATTTCTGGATGGCGCCTTGCATGCGTACCTTCATCAGCCAGTCGACATCGTTGGCCGTTGCCTTGTAGTATGGTGATTGCTCCACGAGTTCATCTATCTCCTCCTGCGTGTAGCGCCGCTCGGTGTCGAGTCCGCAGACCTTCATCCAAGTGAGGAACTTATGATGGTAGACGATATATTCTTCGAAAGCATCGCCCGTCTCGTCGACAAAGTCCACGTGTACCTCAGGATCGTTGGGATTGACCTTGCGGCGACGCTTGTAGACGGGCATAAACACGGGCTCGATACCGGAGGTAGTCTGCGTCATCAGCGACGTCGTGCCTGTCGGTGCTATGGTGAGGCAGGCGATGTTACGGCGGCCGTACTTGCACATATCCTCGTAGAGCTTGGGGTCAGCCGCCTTGATGCGCTGGATGAAGGGGTTGTTCTGCTCGCGCCCTGCATCATACATCTCGAAAGCGCCACGTTCACGCGCCATCTCGACGCTGCTAGCGTAAGCGGAGAGGCACACCGTCTTCTGCACCTCGACGGCAAAGTCGGTGGCTTCCTGGGTGCCATAGCGCAAGCCCAAGGCGGCCAGCATATCGCCCTCAGCGGTGATGCCGACACCCGTGCGACGTCCCATGGAGCTCTTGCGCTGGATCTTCTTCCAAAGGTTGCGCTCGGCGAACTTGACCTCCTCGCTCTGCGGATCGGACTCGATCTTCTCGAGTATGAGCTCTATCTTCTCCAGCTCGAGGTCGATGATATCGTCCATGATGCGCTGTGCCTTGCGCACATGCTGACGAAACTTGTCGAAATTGAAACGTGCGTTGCGCGTAAAAGGCTCGTCGACATATTCGTAGAGGTTCACGGCCAGCAGACGGCACGAATCGTAAGGACAGAGCGGTATCTCGCCACAAGGATTGGTAGATACGGTGCGGAAGCCGAGGTCGGCGTAGCAGTCGGGCACGCTCTCGCGGAGGATCGTGTCCCAGAAGAGTACGCCGGGCTCGGCGCTCTGCCAAGCGTTATGCACGATCTTATTCCACAAAGCCGTGGCGTCGATTTCCTTCGAGACCATGGGGTTGTCGCTATCGATGGGGAACTGCTGCGTGTAGAGTTTGCCCTCGGAGGCTGCCTGCATGAAGGCGTCGTCGATCTTCACGCTGACGTTGGCGCCGGTGACCTTGCCTTCGGTCATCTTGGCGTCGATGAAAGCTTCGGCGTCGGGATGCTTGATCGACACGCTGAGCATCAGGGCTCCGCGTCGGCCGTCCTGTGCCACTTCGCGCGTACTATTACTATAACGCTCCATGAAAGGTACGAGGCCGGTGGAGGTCAAGGCCGAGTTCTTCACCGGAGATCCGGCGGGACGGAGGTGCGAGAGGTCATGCCCCACGCCGCCGCGACGCTTCATCAGCTGCACCTGTTCCTCGTCGATACGGATGATGGCGCCGTAGGAGTCGCTGTCGCCGTCGAGCCCCACGACGAAGCAATTGGAGAGCGACGCTACCTGATAGTGGTTGCCGATGCCCGTCATGGGCGATCCGGCAGGAATGATGTAGCGGAAGTGATCCAGGAGTTCGAACACCTCCTGCGCAGTCATTGGATTGCTGTACTTCTGCTCGATGCGGGCGATTTCATTGGCGATGCGCCAGTGCATGTCAGCCGGACTCTTCTCGTAGATATTGCCAAAGGAGTCTTTCATCGCGTATTTGTTCACCCAGACACGGGCGGCCAGTTCGTCACCCGCAAAATAGTCTAAAGAGGCCGCGAATGCCTCGTCATAAGTATAAGTCTGTGCCACAATAATATAGGGTAAAAGTGAATATTCGGTGGTTCTTTGTTGAAAACCAAATGGCGGTGCAAAGCTACAAAACTTTTCCCTTTCGGCAAACTTATCGGGCAAAAATCTTCGAAAAATTATCTATTTTGTACAACTTTCCTGCCCTGTCGCTATGAATCGGCAGCCAGAACTATTGCATCCGTGGCCGTTCGTTCTCGTCCTTGTAGGCTGCTACGCCCTCCGCATCCATGATGACAAGCGTCGGGTCGTAACCATCAGGCGTAAAGAACATTACGGCGCCCGCAGGTAGCATCCATTGATAGCCTCGCTCGGTCGTGTCGAAGACTTCGCCGTAGCGCACCTGCAGCGAATCGAGATAATCGGTCTGTGAGATATGCTTGGGTTGCACCAACACGCGAAAGACGGTGCGTGTATGTTTCGTGTAACTCACTTGGACATAGCTGCTATGTCCGCAGACAGCGCCCTGGAAGATAAACTGCTGTTCGTTGCCGAAGCGTTTCTTCAGCGTGAAGCCCCGCTTCTGGAGCGCCTCAGAGAACTCATAGATATCTCCTTTCACTTCGACTCCCTCGAAGAGGATATGTCCGGGTGCAGACAGGCTGTCGGTCTGCTGCGCCACCACCGTTGTCAACGGAAGCATCAAGAATAGTGCCAAGAGTAGTGTTTTCATCGTTTGTGTGTTTATTGTTCAACTATTCTGCCACAAAATTACACCTTATTTTGTAAAATCACGCACATTTCACACCTTTTAAGCAAAACCTTCGCCATTTTTCACTATCTTTGCAGGCGAAAAGCCCCCTAAGAGACATATATTCACACCTTATATATAATAGGATAATATATATAATAAGATATAATACAAAGATGACTTACTCCATTCAGACACGTCGCACCATCCGCCGCTATACCGCCCGCGACGTCGATGCCGCGCTGCTCAATCGCTTGCTGACTGACGCCTCCCGCACCCAGACGATGGGCAACCTTCAGCTCTACAGCGTCGTCGTGACACGCTCTGTCGAGGGCAAGGCGGCGCTGGCTCCCGCTCATTTCAACCAGCCCATGGTGACGCAGGCCCCCGTCGTGCTGACCATCTGCGCCGATTTCCGCCGCACGTCGGTCTGGGCACGCTGCCGTCAGGCCGAGCCCGGCTACGACAACCTGCTGAGCTTCTTAAACGCCGCCACCGACGCGCTGCTGTTCACGCAGACCTTCTCGACGCTGGCCGAGGAAGCCGGCCTCGGCCTCTGCTTCCTTGGCACCACGATCTATATGCCCCAGCCCATCATCGACGCGCTGAAGCTGCCCCAGCTGGTGTTCCCGGTGGCTACGCTCACCGTAGGCTGGCCGGCCGAGGAGCCTCCGCTGAGCGACCGTCTGCCCGTCGAGAGTTTTGTCCACGACGAGAGCTACCACGACCCCACGCCCGGCGACATCGACCGTTTCTATGCCGCCAAGGAAGCGCTGCCCGAGAACATCGAGTTCGTGCGGCTCAACAAGAAGCAGACCCTGGCGCAGATCTTCACCGACATACGCTACACGAAGAAGGACAACGAGCTCATGAGCCGCGGCCTCCTCGAGACACTGCGCAAGCAGGGCTTCATGAAATAGCCGTCGCATGCCGCACCCCTCACCGCCCACACTCGCTGCATAAAAACACTTATCTCCATCAGGCACCCTCTCTCCGTATGCCCCACCTGCCCCGACTACCCCTGCTCGCCCGCATCGCCATCGCCATCAGCCTTGGCGTGCTGCTCGGTCGTCTGCTGCCCGAATGGCTTGTCGCCGCTTTCACGACGTTCAATGCCGTGTTCTCGTCGCTGTTGAAATTCCTCATTCCGCTGATCATCGTCGGCCTCGTCATGCCAGCCATCGCCGACATCGGCCGTTCGGCCGGCCGCCTGCTGTTGATCACCGTCTGCCTGGCTTATGGCAGCACGGTGCTCTCCGGTTTCTTCTCCTACGGCGTCTCGGCCGGCATTTTCCCGCACCTCATCAACAGCTCTAGCGCCTCATCAGCCCTCTCGGCTGATTCCGCGGGCATCGCTCCCTATTTCACGATTGCCATCCCTCCGCTGCTCGACGTGATGAGCGCCCTGGTGTTCTCCTTCATCGCCGGTCTGGGTATGGCTTACATGGGCCTGCCTCAGATGAAACGCCTGGCTGACGACTTCAAGCGTCTCGTCGAGCGCACCATAGCTGTCGTCATCATCCCCTTGCTGCCGCTCTATATCTTTGGCATCTTCCTGGAGATGACGCGCACCGGCCAGGCCTGGCACATCCTCATGACCTTCGCCACCATCATCGGTGTCATCTTTGTCATGCACCTCGTCTTGCTGCTGACGCAGTACGGCATCGCCGGCCTCATCGTCCACCGAAATCCGCTGCGGTTGCTGTCGACGATGCTGCCTGCCTATTTCACCGCCCTCGGCACCTCGTCGAGCGCTGCCACGATCCCCGTGACGAAGATTCAGGCCGTCAAGATGGGCGTCGACGAGGCTGTCGCCAGCTTCACCGTACCGCTCTGCGCGACGATCCACATGAGCGGTTCGTGCATGAAGATCACCTCCTGTGCCGTGGCGCTGATGCTCATGCGCGACCTCCCCTTCACCACTCCGATGTTCATCGGCTTCGTAATGATGCTCGGCGTGATGATGGTCGCCTCGCCGGGCGTTCCGGGCGGGGCGATCATGGCTTCGCTCGGCGTGCTGTCGTCCGTCCTCGGCTTCGGCGAGCAGGACTGTGCGCTGATGATAGCCCTCTATATCGCCATGGACAGCTTCGGCACCGCGTGCAACGTCACCGGCGACGGCGCGATATCCCTCATCGTCGACAAGATCAACAAGAAGGGTCCGGCGCAGGAGCCGCAGCGTAAAAATGACTCGTCGCAGTCATAAATACGACTCTTTTTGTCAGTTTTCACGCAAAACTATTTGCCATTTGAAAGAAATAGCGTACCTTTGCCGCACAAAATGACAAAATAGTTATCACGCATAGATTGACAAGACATGAGCAAGCTACTCAAACCGGCAGGTTACACACCGCAACTCGACCTCCAGCAGACCGAGCTGGCCATCAAGAAGATCAAAGATTTCTTCCTGGCCAATCTCTCGGCAGAGCTGCGCCTGCGACGCGTCACGGCGCCGCTCTTCGTGCTCAAAGGTCTGGGGCTCAACGATGACCTCAATGGCATAGAACGTCCCGTCACCTTCCCCATCAAATGTATGGGCGACGCACCGGCAGAAATCGTACACTCACTGGCTAAATGGAAGCGCAACACGCTGGCCGAATACAGTGTGCCCGACGGCTTCGGCATCATCACTGACATGAATGCCGTGCGCGCCGACGAAGAGCTGGACAATATTCACTCCATCTACGTCGACCAATGGGACTGGGAGCGAACGATGGCTCCTGAGGACCGCAACCTGAAGTTCCTTCGACGCATCGTGCGCCGCATCTACGGAGCCATACTCCGTACCGAGTACTACCTCTCTGAGATGTACCCTCAGCTCAAGCCTTTCTTGCCTGAAGACATCCATTTCGTCCACAGCGAGGAATTGCGGCGGCAATACCCCGACCTGACGCCCAAAGAGCGTGAAGACGCCATCTGCAAGGCTTACGGCGCCGTCTTCATCATCGGCATCGGCGGCAAGCTCGGCGACGGCAAGGAGCACGACCAGCGCGCGCCCGACTACGACGACTGGTCATCGCCCAACGAGGACGGCTTCTTCGGTCTCAACGGCGACCTGCTCATCTGGTATCCGCTGCTGGAACGCAGCATCGAGCTCTCGTCCATGGGCATTCGCGTCGACGCCGAAGCCCTCGAGCGCCAGCTGGAGCTGCAGGGCAAGCAGGATCGACGCAACTTGTATTTCCACCAGCGCCTGCTCGCCGGCAAGCTGCCGCTGAGCATCGGAGGGGGTATCGGCCAGAGCCGTCTGTGCATGATATTGCTGCACAAAGCCCACATCGGCGAGACACAGTCGAGCATCTGGCCCGAGGAGATGAGGCGCGAGTGTCGCCAAGCCGGCATACCCATCATCTGAGGCGGCCTTTGTCCGTTGAGAGTTGAAAGTTGAGAGTTGAGAGCGGAAAGTTGAGAGTTCTTCGCAGAGCGCGCTCGGCATCCCGAAGGGTGACGCTTGACACTTCAAGAAGCGAGCATAGCTCGAGGAAAACGAATGATACGGATTCTCTATGGCTCGAAGGGCCATGCCGGGAATCCGTATCATTCGTTCTCATCAGTCGCAGCGGGGACTACCATCCCCTGCCATGACCGCCAGGCTGATTGCCGCCGCCCATACCACCGCCCATACCACTGCCGACACTGGCCGCTGCCGTCGATGAGGTGAGCTGCGATCCGCCGCTGACGCTGCCGCCGACGTTGATGCCGCACCAGGTGGTGCCGCCGCTGACGCTGACGCCTGTCTTAACGCTATAAGTCGACCCGGCCGTCATACCATCCGCCGTCATGTAACAGGCCGAGCATGACGTCGAGGGCAGCGTGAAGGCCACGAGACCGTTGCCGTCGGCATCGAAGAGGCCCAGTGTCTTGCCGCTGACGCTGGCCGTGAAGGCGATGCTGGCCTGTGCACTGCTGCCGGCCGTCTGCGCCACACTGCCGCCAACGCCGAAGACATTACCTCCGTTGACATAAATCGAGTAGCCCTCGGCGGCGTCGATGGCATTCTCTGGTGCTCCAGCTCCGATGGCCACGATATTGCCACCATCGATGTACAGGTTCTTGTTGGCGTCGATGGCATCGTTGTTCAGGCTTTGGGCATAGAGATATCCACCGCGCAGATAGAGGTTGCCGGCGCTGTTGATGGCATCGTCGTAGCTGTGCGAAGCCGTACTGCCGCCCGTCACATATATCTCACCCTTACTCTCGATGCCCTCTGTGCCGTCGCCGGTGCCACTGAGTTTCACGGCCACGACGCCACCGGAGATGGTCAGGTCACCATCACATTTGATGCCTTTTGGCGAAGAGGTCGTATTGCCGATGCCCACACGCTTACCGGTGGTCGCCACCTCGACAGTGCCGCCCGCCACGGTGATGGTGCCGTCGGCATTCAGCCCCTTGCCTCCAGAGCCCGTGCTCTGTGCCTGCACGACACCGCCCGTCACCGTGATATTGCCGTCAGCCTTGATGCCGGCAGCTGAGCTGTAGTCGGCCTCCGACGAGTCGAAGACGGCATCGCCGGTGGTCATCACTACGGTCTTGCCTCCACTGATGACGACATCCCCTCCGGCATTAACGCCCTTGGCGGCATCACCGGTGGAAGCGAGATGCATCAGTCCGCCGCTGATGACGATGTCAGCATCGCTCGCGAGGGCGTCGTCGGCAGCCGTGACACGCAGATAGCCACCGCTGACGACGATGCTGTCGTTGGCGTGCAGGCCGTCCTTGGCCTCGCTCGTCAGGGTCAGGTCAGCGCCATCGTGGATCCAGACGTAGTCATCCGACGCCATAGCATGCTTCGTCTGGCTCGAAACGGTCAACGAACCCGTTCCCGTCACCAGCAGCTTGCCCTCAGTGAACACACACGCCTTGCGATCCTCGTCGCTCGCGACGTAAGTGCCGCTGTCACTGAGCACGTTCACTCCTATTATATTCAGGTAGCAGCGCTTCGAGGGCTGTATGTTGACGGCCGGAGCGCCAGCCTTGGTGAGCGTCAGGCTGTTCAGCGTCAGGCCGAACTTCTTGTTGTCGCTGCTCTTGGCCATCCTGAACGAACCGTCGGAGCTGCTGCCGGTGAGGACATAGGTCACGCCCGAGGCCGTTGACGTCACCGTGACGTCGGCGCCGTCGATGTCCACGTCCACGCCGTCGACGGCGCCGGCAGCCGATGCCGAAGAGCCGTCATAAGTGATGGTGACGGTCGCCGTCGAGACATAGTTCTCGATGAAGTCCTCATAGTGCACGTCGGCCACATCCGTCGGGGCCGTCTCGCCCGACGTAGCGTAGGTGGCACGGTCGGCCGTGTCGAAACGGACCGTGAAGCCCAGCACCTCCGACGCCGTCGTCGAACTGACGTCGACGGTGCCCGCGGTGCCGGCGCCCGAGGCGTTGACATCCGAGCCGCCACCCATCCATTCGTCATCTTCAGTACAGCAGCACAACAAGACGCCGCAGACTATGGCTGCCATACTATAGGCGATGCGCCGCCCCATCCGTTCTTCACCATAGACGCGAAGAAATACATTGTCTAAAAAACTCATCTTACTCATAGAATATCATATTGTTGATTCATTCACCGTTTCTAATGACGAACCTTTGCAGTCGGTGTTATATTTAGTAAAACGGCCATAGGCCAGAGATATTGCCCCTCTCCTACCCTGGCGAGGCCAATCCTCAGCGAACGCCCCGTTTTTCATCACGAAAACACTATTTAACGCGCTTTATTTTCGCGAGACAGAGAAAAACACGACCTTTGCAGCATCTTCCGACCTCTTCTCACACACTTATTCTCGCATCCTCACCTATTCTCAATCCCTAAAGCAATGAGAACAAAAGTCTTCATCTTCGCCCTGGCCATTGCCCAGCTGACCGCCTGCACAGGCAGCAAAGCTCCTGGCAGCACCACTGCCGCCGACACGCTCGCTGCCGCCGATGCCGTCGAGGCAGGCCACACACCTCCCTCCGTCACCTTCGAGACCCGCAAGAGCTCCCAGGAACGGCTCTTTGCCGACTCCCTCTTCGCCATCGCCGACGGCCGTGAGCACTATCTCGACAACCTCTACGGCACGTGCTTCACCATCGAAGCACAACGCGACTTCGACGGCGATGGCATCACCGACGCTCTCGTCCGCGACGTCCAAGCCTGCGGAGGCAATGCCGTAGGCGACAGCTTCTTCTTTGTCACCTATGACGGCAAGGGAGGCTTCGTCATCACACAGGCCTTCGGCGAAAGCGTCTTCGACGAGCCCAAGATCCTCACCGACGACGACGGGCTGACCGTCGTGAGCATCGTCGACACAGACATCAACGAGTACACCGAGGAGGTCGAACGCACGACCCTTCAATACATCCTCGCCGACAAGCAGGCCGTGCGCTACGTCAAGCCGCAGGCCGTCCTCGCGATGCCCTCCATCAGCGTAGCAGAATGGGAAGCCCTATCGATGCGCGCCGATACCGTTCCCGAAGAAGAGCTCACCCCCGAAGAGCTCCGCCTCATGGAACAATGCACCATCTACGAAGACCTCTACAGCGAGAAGTGCAGCTGGTACTGCGGTGGACAGGTGCAGGAGGTCACGGCCTCGGCCTGCCACGACAAGGTCGGCGGCCAAACGTACAAAGCCCAGTATGCCCACGACTTCGACCACACACACGCCTGGGCCAGCGAAGGCAGCGGCAAGGGCGAGTCGCTCACCTACACGTTTGCCGGCGCCTGTCCACGCGTCACCGACGTGAAGATCCTCAACGGCGACGCCCGCAGCCAAAAGGACTGGAAGGAGCACGCCCGGGCCAAGACCATACGTATGTATTACCGCGACAAGCTTTATGCCATCCTCCGGCTCGACGACAGCCGCAGCCTGCAGCTCTTCCCCGTTGGCATCTTGGGGTACCACAGCGACAAGTCGCCCGACTGGACGCTACGCTTCGAGATCGCCGACACCTACCCCGCCAAGAGACACAATTTCGTCGTCATCCCGGAACTCTATTTCGACGGCATCGACGTCCACTGACACCGCATTTTCCACTTTTTTCGATTATTTTTTTACTTTTCTTTTCTCTCTTTTCATTTTTCTTCGTACCTTTGCAACCGCTTAGGCCACCGCCCAAGCCCGCCCTGGCTCCGTAGCTTAGCTGTATAGAGCGTCGGATTCCGGTTCCGAAGGTCGCGGGT
>CAMOSA010000004.1 GCA_946624335.1 uncultured Prevotellaceae bacterium | reverse complement strand
AGGTTGGTCGCCTCGCATGGCCAGTAGTTCATCTGTACGTTGATATTGGCGTGTACGTCGCAGTTCCACATGGGCTTATTGGAGTCGCACCAGATGCCTTGGAGATTACTTGGCAGCGCCAGCCCTCGCGAAGAGGCTATAGCCAGATAACGCCCATAGGCAAAGGTGAGCTGTTCGAGATGCTGGCTCTGCTCGCAGGAAGCGCCTTGGAGATAAGCATCGACCAGCTCGTCCGTAGGCAGGTCGCTGGCTGCGTGCTTCAGCCTAAAGCTCATCCGATGGAATAGCGGCTGATAGTCGCTGAGGTGACTGGCTCTCAGCGATGCCCACCCCTTGTGGCTGATCTCTTGCAGTGCAGCTTGTGTAAGTTGATCTAAAGGTTGTGAGGCGTTCACATACTCCTGTGCCTTCGGACCGTAGTCGGTCTTGCAGACGATGGTTAGGAGTATGTCACTCGCGCCATGAACCTCCACACCGTCAGCAGTACTGAAGATGGTTGCGGCAGAATCAGCAGAAAGACGGAAGCCAGTGGCGGCAGTCACCACATCCAAGGTCTTCTGCATGTAAGCCCCATGCTCATCATAGCACACCTCTTCGTCATGTGTGCCCTGTAGGGCGAAGCGATGGTGCAGGGTGCCAGGCTGGGATGCCGTGAGATGTATGGCGATGCAGCTGTCAGGGTAGCTGGCCAGATATTCCCTTGTCAAGTGCGTACCCCGGGCATCATCCCATTCGCTCTTGGCAACAGCTGTTTCCAGATCAAGGCTCAGGCAATAGTTGTCAGCGGGCTTTTTGAGCCTCGTGCTATCCATTTCCTCGATAACGACGCTGCCCAGATTCTGATAGGCCCCCATTCGTCGTGGCGACCCTGTCCAGAACGTCTTCTCGTTGAACTGAATCTCATCGCGTAGGACGCCTCCCATCACCATAGCGCCCAAACGGCCGTTGCCAATGGGCAGACCGTATTCCATCCATCGGTTGGACGTGTTGCGTGTCGAGGCAGGGTGACGGTACCACAGCGTGAAAGCGCCGGGTTCCGACGTTAGCTCTTGATTTCCTCCTTGTAACGTTTTGCCTGTTAGGAACTTGTATAAAACGAACGCAGAGAGGATTACCAGCAGGAGCGAAAGTAAGGTGTTTCTCTTTACAAATCGTCGCATTTATTTTTTCTCAAACATCATACGCTTCGATTGAACCAGAACACCGTCTGCAATAAGACTGTATAAATATAAACCTTCTTCATAGGCATTCAAGGATACGGTCTCAACAAACGTTCCCCGTTTAGTCAAGGTCTTTTTCTGAATCAATTTACCATCCAGGTTACAGATGTGCAATGTGGCTTCTCTCGTTGTTTCAGGAAGAAAAACAGCAATTGACGTGGAAGCTGAGAATGGGTTCGGAGTATTCTGCCCTAAAGAACATTCTTCGGACTTGGCCACTATCTCATCCAAATCCGTTGTGAATCCTTTTATAAGCATTTGATTGTAGTCCTTGAGCCTGTTGAGCTCTGACTTCAGCTCTCCAATCGCTTGAACCAATAAAGGAATCATCTCAATGTAGTTGATGCTCTTGGAACCATCTTCCTCATCATACACAAGATCTGGGAATAGCTTCCCCAACTCGTCAGCAGATAATGCATAATGCTGTTTGGACAAATCTTGCACTTCAAAGGCTCTTAGAGGATATGCTTCTGTCAACGTATCGCTAATTTGTTCAATGACCTTTTTATGAGGGTTCTCTTTATAGTAGCAATAAGCATTCAACCCCCTAATTTGTTCCGCAATATTATCTATGGAGATGGCTGCTATCTGTTTCTCTGGGAGGGTCGAGCTAATTCCCATTCCCGTTAGCGTACCGTTGATACCGCCAAAAACGGTTAAATTATTAGTTATTCTTACATTGCCGTTGAAGTAACCTGCATATCGATTTCCAACGTTGATTCCAAAATCAGAAGAACTGTCTGTTCCGTATACACCGGCACCATATCCGTCGCCTATAAGTTGCCCGAAAACGCCATAATTATACCCAGAAGTGGCATATCCTCCACGACCGAGAACACCGTAAGCTCGTCCACCTGAAGAATTACCATTGTATGCGTATCCATGAATACCAGCACAATATGTCGTGCCCGCTACAGATGAGAAACCTTCAATGGCAGTACCCCAGCTTGTTGCCCCATTGCGCATGGCTTTCAGACCTTTATTCGTTGCTGCGACAAATACTTGATGCTCTGAAGAACCTGCACTATTGATTGAAAGTGTTGATATTGGTGAATTTCCGCCCTTTATTGACACATTGGTTGTAAATATCTGTGCATTAGTTTCCGTTGAGGCAAGTATCAATAATAAAAGAGGAATAGAATGCTTCATCAGTTGTTCGATTTTATTCATGAGTAATATTTATTTGATAATTTTATATATGTGCATTAATTACCGCGGATGACCTCGATGGTGTAGGTGCCGGAGAGGGTCGAGGGCAGGGTGATGCCATCTTCTATATATACAAAGGTGGTGAACACGACGTCCCCGTCCTCGTCGAAGATGTCAGAATGCGTATCGGGCACGGAGGCCGAGGAGGTACTGGTCGCGGACGCTCATGAACTTCTCGTTCAACATAGATCTAGCAGATCATGAGCGATTCCCTCATCAGTGAAACGAAAGAAGTGATCACAGAGAAGTCACTGTCTTAGGATTGTATTCGACTGACAAGTTCTTGCAGATCCTTCTCCAGCATATTGCGGCGTAAGATACGATACTTCAGCACGTAGGGTTGAACGTCGTCATGGGACATGAGTTCGTTGTCAGCAGCTCCTATGGGGGAGGTGCAACGTATGATGTCGCCTACGATTGAGAGAATGGTGAAGCTTCGGTCTGCATAGGTCAGGGTATTGGTGCTCTCGTCATACTCGAAGGGATACGTCTTACCGCCTATAACCTCTTCTCCCTGTGTGCCGATTCCATTCCACACCTCACCAATGGTATGGTCGTCAACAAGATATACAAGTCCCGCGACCGGAGTTATTGTCTTCCACGCTTCACTCAGCTTGCCGTCGGCATAGACATGATATTCGCTCGTTCCCAGGCTCCAGCCGTCATTGCCCAGGAATGTGAGGAGCTCTTCGCGGCTGATGCGTGAGACTGCAGGGAGATAGCCTGTCTCGGATGGGTTGATGGCGATATGTTCGGGGATACTGATCTGCTCATCAAACGGCACATCTTGTATGGGCTCATTGACTAGCTGTTGCGGCTCGTCGCTGCTGCAAGACAACATGAAGGGAAACACGGCCATGGCTGCAAATAAACAGATAACAGACTTTGTCATAATAACTTATTTTTAAGAATGAATAATGTGCAAAGGTACAAATAATATGATAAAGAGCACCAAAGATATTGATTTTTTCTTATTCTCTTTCTTTGATGGCCTTAGGCTTATAGGTGTATTGCTGAAACGGAGAGGTTATAGAACGAATAGCTTGAAGTACTCTGATTGGTGTCGTAGGATTTGGCTTGATTGGCAGCAAAAACTCCATCAAGGAAATAGCCGTTTGAATGGCCGTTCCATCCCCAGTTGATGTGATTATAATAGCAATATGTGGTATATGGCTCTGGCTCTATCATCAGATTGTTGACGATGACGTATTTATAATACTTGTATCCATCTATGACCCAAGAATGGCCGATGGGGTCTGGGAAAATATTACTATTAGCTTCTCCGGACATAAGAACGATCCAATGATTATCCAAATAATTCTGTGTTCATTCCGTTGTATAGTTTACCCTGGATGACGGATAGACAGATAGCTACAATTGCTTTTTTAAGGAATGCTTGTTTCATGTTACTTTAATTTTATTAGTGAATCGTGGGTTTGAAATTTGGCGGCAAAGTTAGGCTTTTTCCAGCAACGCCACAAACTTTTTCTGTTGCATTTTGTCGCGCAGTTGTTGCAATTTGTTGCGACAAGAAGAAAATAATTGCGGGAAAATGGCGGAGAATCAAAGAAATATGCTTACCTTTGCAGGCGCCAGTTTTAGAAAGCTATATGATGACGAAAAAGACTACCTGTATGTATCAAGGGTTATGGAAGTGGTTCGTTCTTGCAATCATAATGACTGCATCTATGCCATCATGCCATCAGAAGGTGGCGCACATAGAGATGGAGGTCCTGGACTCACTATGTGACGTGAATCCGCAGAAGGCGCTGGACTTACTGTCGGCGTACGAGAACGCCATTTCCAAGTCTCCCCAGGACACTCGGATGCGCTACGCCTTGTTATTGACCAAGGCACGTGACAAGAGCTTCATCAGCCATACGTCGGACTCGCTGATGAAGGAGGTTGTCAGTTACTATGAGAATCATGGGGACGTGAACGAACGATTGGAGGCGATGTACTATATGGGTAGCGTCTATCGCGATATGCATGACTCGCCACGAGCATTGCAGTGGTACCTGAAGGCAACGGACTGGGGTGAGAGGCACATAGAAGAGGTAGACTCAACCATATTGAGAAATGTGTATGCACAATTAGCCGATATCTATTCTATACAGCGTGATGCACGGTTGTGCTTAGCGGCCAATAAGCGGGAATTCCTCTTAGATAATCACGCTCTTCAGGATCCTACGACAATGATGGATCTGGCTTTATCTTATATGGGTGTACGACAGCCTGATTCTGCTCTAAGCCTATTTGATTCTTCGCTGGAGCATATTCAAGCATTGGGGAAAGAGCGTAAGAACATTGACATCATTGCGGCACAATTAAGCTGGCTGGCTTCTTTGCCCCAAAAGCAGGATGAAGCAAAGATCCGCTTGGCTATCATCAGGCAGCATTTAGACTTGGACACCATATATAATGTTGCTTCCAGTCTGGGGAACTACTATGCCCGGTACGGACCGTCGGACTCTGCAATATTTTTCAATAAGCGCGCAATGGATCGTTCAACAAAGCTCAAGGTGAAACGGAGCACGGCCCGGCGACTGGCGATGTTGTATCGGCAGATGGGGCTGAAGGACTCAAGTCTCAGATATGCGGATCTTTATATGCAGTTGAATGACTCTCTGACAGAACAGCAACAATCAGAAGAGACTCAGGTGGTACAGAATGAGTTTGAGTATCAGCGTAACAAGGAGGCAGAAGAAGAGGCATACAGGCAGGCTGCTGAGGCAAAGGAAAAACTATTGAAATACGGGATTGCGGCTTTGCTGACACTGACACTGCTGCTCATCATCTTGTGGCAAAGAGAGAAAAAGGCCAAGAGAGAGATTGTGAAAAGGGATGTAGAGTTAGAAACGCAAAGCTCGCAGATGACAGAAAAGGACAAGGAATTAGCCGTACGCTCGCAAAGGCTGGAAGAACTTGACAGGACGCTGACGGAAAAGGAAGAACGCCTGGCGGATTTGGATCTTCTGCTGGGTGCCAAGGAGGATGAGATGTCAGCCATACGAGAAGAACTGTACCGCACCCAAGGCATCAACGAGGAGCTCGCATCGCAATTTGAGCTGGAGCATAAGAAAAAAGAGGTGACGGAACTATCTGAGGTACAGGAGCTGCTGAGAAAAAAGGCGGACGGACATCAGGTAGGCAAGACGAAGCGGGAGCTGATCAAGGATCTGTTTGCGACCATAGACTATACAGACCCCCTGTTCGCACAGCAACTGCGCCACAGCATCCCTGACATCTCAAGAGACGACCTCACCATGGCCTACATGAGACATGCCGGACTGACGGCACTGGAGATATCCAAGCTGGTGGGTATGGACCGCAGTAGCGTCCATCGTCACCTGAAAGTCCTGGAATCGCTACTTGCTCATGGGGAGGATGCTTCAACCCAGATCGGTGGGCTGTAATCTGGCGTGAATAGGTTTCCGCGAATCTGCTCATCGGATTTCGTTTGTGCTGCAAGGGTAGCGAATCAGTGTGACATGTGCGGTACTTTTGAAACAAAAAAATAAAAACAACGCTGAAGCCCATGCCAGTGTATAATAACGACTATCCCATCACGGTCGAAAATCCCCGATGAAATGGGCGTTTTTAATGTTTAGAGGGTGATCTATCCGACGAAGGTCTGGCTGCAGCGGATGACCTCGAGCGACGATGAGGAAGCGGCGGTGGCGCATAGGCGGAAAAAGTAAGGTTTCGCCGCAAAGGTAGCGTTTTCTTATTGTTTACACGCGCTGAACAATGGAAATATTACAATCTGGGAGGTTTTTTTTTTGCACTTCATCGAACTTTTTGTAACTTTGCAGCCAGATAGCATTGTATCACCATCATGAAGAATCGTATGATGTACAGAAAAGTATTATTGACAGCGCTCTGCCTGCTTGTCGCCGCAGGCTGCAGGGCAGCAAAGGTGAAGCGTGCGTCGCTCGCCGACGAGCATAGGTATGCGGCAGGCGTGACGGTGCTGGCGACCTATCTCAGCGACAACATCGTGCACATCGTGAAATATCCGGGCGAGGGCGCGGTGCCGCCGAAGAAGAGCTATTCGGTGATCCTGACCGAGAGCACAGCCACGGCACCCCACATGCTGGTGAGCATCGATGAGGAGACAGGCCTCGTGACGTTCCGCGACCGACAGGGTGAGGTGCTGCTGCGCGAGTCCTCGTCGCCACGCTTCGAGGAGCGAGCCAGCGGGCCGGACGCCGGGAAATACCGCATCGGACAGCAGTGGGCGCTGCAGACCGACGAGGACATCTATGGCCTCGGACAGCTGCGCGACGAGGCCATGAGCTGGAACGGACGCGAGGTGGAGCTGTGGAACCACAACACCTACATCGCCATCCCCTACTTCACCTCATCGCGCGGTTATGGTGTCTACTGGGACAATGCCGGCAAGAGCCGCTTCAGCAGCGACGTCCCTTCGGCCAAGGGCAGGAATGGCGCTGTGGGTGAAGCAACGGCAGCGTTCACGAGCGAGGTGGCACCGCGCATCGACTATTACTTCATCTACAGCGACGGCACACAGGACGGTGTCATCGCCGGCATACGCGAACTGACGGGGCAGGCCACGATGTTCCCCCTGTGGACGATGGGCCACTGGCAGTGCCGCGAGCGCTACAAGACGAGCGACGAGCTGGCAGCGGTGCTCGACAAGTACCGCGAGCTGCAGATTCCGCTGGACGCCATCGTCCAGGACTGGCAGTACTGGGGTTGCGACTCCAACTGGAACGCGATGCGCTTCATGAATCCGTATTATATCAACAAGGTGGGCGACGCATCATGGGAGAAATACCTGCCCGACGACCTCCGCAAGATGGCGGCCGACTACAAGGCCAAGGGCCTGGAACCGCGCCTGAAGAGCCCCGAGGAGATGGTGCGATACGTACACCAGCGCCATGCTCACCTGATGATCAGCATCTGGGCGAGTTTCGGCTCTTGGACGGAGCCGTATAAGGAGCTGCAGGCGATCGGCGCGCTGCTGCCGTTCGACACGTGGCCCCGCCAGAAAGGTGTGCTGCCCTACGACCCCTTCAACCCCAAAGCGCGCGACATCTACTGGAAGTATCTCTCGCACCTCTACGAGATGGGCTTCGATGCCTGGTGGACGGACTCCACCGAGCCCGACCATTTCGACGAGACGGCAGAGACCGACAACTACCAGACGTACGACGGCTCGTGGCTTTCGGTGAAGAACGCCTTCCCGCTGATGACCAACCGAGGCATCTACGAGCACCAGCGTGCCGCTGAGAAGACCAAGATGAAACGTACAAAAGGCTATAAGGGCAAGCGCTCGGTGCAGATGACGCGCAGCGGCACGTTCGGCCTCCAGCACTATGGCACTTTCTCGTGGAGCGGTGACATCAATGCTTCGTGGCGCGAGATGAAGAACCAGATACCCTCGGGCCTGAACTTCTCGCTCTGCGGCATCCCCTTCTGGAACACGGATCTCGGCGGTTTCTTCTACTGGGATCTCAACAACGACCCTCACAGTCCGGCAGCCCAGGAGCTGCAGACGCGCTGGATGCAGTGGGGCACCTTCATGCCGCTCATGCGCAACCACTGCTCCTCGCCGATGGTCAGCGAGATCTTCGAGTTCGGCCAGCAAGGCGACTGGGCATACGACGCTATGGTCGAGGCCGTGAAACTGCGCTATCGTCTGCTACCTTATATTTACTCGATGGCAGGCGAGGTGGTGCAGCAGAGCGGTTCGATGATGCGCCCGTTGGTCATGGATTTTGCCAGCGACGTCAAGGCCCGCCGCCTAAACGACGAGTATATGTTCGGCCACGCTCTCCTGGTGAAGCCCGTCACCGACCCTCTCTACACGTGGATCGACAGCCGCAAGCAGGGCCATGAGATCTATCCCGACATCCGCCAGGCCGCGGCTCCCGTGAGCGTCTATCTGCCCAAGGACGAGCGGGTCGTGGAGGGCCGGGCTGTCAGCCGCAAATGGTATGACTTCTTCACGGGTGAACAGTATGACGGCGGCCAGACCATCCAGCGCCCAACACCCATCACGGATATGCCTGTCTTCGTCCGCAGCGGCAGCATTCTGCCCTTCGGTCCCGACGTACAGTACAGCGGCGAGAAGGCGTGGGACCATCTCACGATGCACGTCTACCCCGGTGCCGACGGCTCTTTCACGCTCTATGAGGATGAGGGCGACGGCTATGCCTACGAACGCGGTGCGTTCTCAACAATCCGCTTCACGTGGGATGACGCCACGCGCACACTGACCATCGGTCAGCGGCAGGGTAGCTTCCCGGGGATGCTGAAGCAGCGGCAGTTCACGATCGTCCTGCCCGACAAGAAGCAGCACCAGACCAACCGCGCGCATCAGACCACTTCAACAGTCATCAAGGAAGGCCCGTCGAAGACTGTCAGCTATGACGGCCACGAAGTGAAAGTCGCCCTCTGACCGAGTTAAGAAGTTAAAGGAGTTAAAGGAGTTAAGGAGCTAAAGGAGTTAACTCCTTCCCTTTCCATACCGATTCATGAGTTGAGGAGGACGAGAGGGAGTGTGCGGCTATGGCCCACTCAACGGCGCAGCAGCTGCCGTGCCGCCTCGATCAATGTGTCGAGGCCACGAAGGCGGTCGTCGTCATTGAGGCTGACCAGGGTGTCGGGGGCAATGCCGAACTCGATGTGATTCATCTGCGCATCGAACATGGGGCACGCCGAGAAGCGCACGCCCCATCCATTGGGTAGCTCGCTGGAGAAAGGCATACCACTGCCACCGCCCGTCTGGTCGCCCAAGACAATGATGCGGGGGCATTGCTTGACATCGCGCACAAAGGTATTGGTGGCGCTATAGCAGCGACGATTGGTGAGGACGACGGCCTGTTTCTGCCACCGTACCCCATCGGAGGGCTCCAGGTATTGTGCTTCAGGCTGCGAGAAGTCGGCGTGGCCCGTGCCTGTCTTGTGGCTTATATAGCCCACGAGCCGACGCTCATTGGTGAAGCGCCGTGCCAGACGCTCGGCGTTGGTGAGGTCTCCCCCACTGTTGTCGCGGACGTCGAGGATGAGGCCGTTGCACGTCCGCAGGGCATGGAACACCTCGTCCAGATTGCCTTCACCAAAGCCCGAGGAGAAGCTACGGCACACAACGTAGCCGATATTGTCCTCAAGGATACGATAGCTGATGGATGATGCTATCTTATAGTCTGTGCCGAGATAATGGTCCTGCAACTCCTGAGAGAAATTGGAGGGGAAGTCTTCATACCACGACCAGTTGCGCCCCACATCGTGCGCCGCATAGAGGTTGACATGACCGTCACGCAGCTCGGCCAGCATCTCGGCCAGCACCTCGAAGAGCTGCGTGCGGGTCATGTCATCTTTGAGTCGAGAACGATAGGCGGAGTGGATGTGGTCCCAGTCGACGCCTAAGGTCTGGCGTTTGTAGTCGATGAAGCAGTAGTGCTCGTCGATGATGGTCCACAACGCTTCGAAATTGCCCATGGGCGTATCGTCATAGGCTTCCTCTTGCACACAAGAGGAGACGGCCGCAAGCGCCATGGCACAAGAGACGATCCACGCCCATAGGCGTGGCTGCCAACGCCTCGACGTTCGAGCCTCAACGTACTGCTTCATGCGCATCAGCTTTATAACTTGCTCATGGCCTGCTGAAGATCGGCGATGATGTCGTCGACATCCTCAAGACCGACGCTCAGGCGTATCAAGTCGGGTGCCACGCCGGCTTCGAGCAGCTGCTCGTCGGAGAGCTGTCGATGGGTGTGGCTGGCGGGATGAAGCACACAGGTGCGGGCATCGGCAACGTGTGTGACGATGGACACGAAGTCGAGGTTGTCCATGAAGTGTATGGCATCCTCGCGCGTTCCTTTCAGTCCGAAGGCTATCACGCCGCAGGAGCCGTTGGGCAGGTACTTCTGGGCCAGCGGGTAGTATTTGTTGGACGGCAGTCCGCAATAATTGACCCACGCCACGCGGGGATTGTCCTCGAGCCACTGGGCGACGCGCATGGCGTTTTCGCAGTGGCGGGGCATACGCAGGTGGAGCGTCTCTAACCCGAGATTCAGGAGGAACGAGTTCTGCGGAGAGGGTATTGACCCGAGGTCGCGCATGAGTTGTGAGACGAGCTTTGTGACGTAGGCCTTACGTCCGAAGGCTTTTGTGTAGGTCAGACCGTGGTAGCTCTCGTCGGGCGTAGTGAGCCCCGGGAAGCGTCCGGCCTCAGCGTCCCAATCGAAACGGCCGCTGTCGACGACGGCACCGCCGACTTGCGTAGCATGACCGTCCATGTACTTGGTGGTGGAGTGCGTAACGATATCGGCTCCCCACTCGAAGGGACGGCAGTTGACGGGAGTGGCGAACGTGTTGTCGACGATGAGCGGCACGCCGTGGGAGTGAGCGATACGTGCAAAACGCTCGATATCGAAGACGTTACCACCGGGGTTGGAGATGGTCTCGCCGAAGAAGCACTTGGTGTTGTCACGGAAAGCTGCATGGATGCGCTCGTCGTCCCAATCGGGGTCGACGAAGGTACATTCGATGCCCAGCTTCTTCATCGTCACGCCAAAGAGGTTGAAGGTGCCGCCATAGATGGTGTTGGATGTCACGAAGTGGTCGCCTGCCTGACAGATATTGAAGATGGCGTAGAAGTTGGCCGCCTGCCCAGAGGACGTCAGCACCGCGCCGACGCCGCCCTCGAGCGCTGCGATCTTAGCGGCTACGGCATCGTTGGTGGGGTTCTGCAGGCGGGTATAGAAATATCCTTCGTCCTCGAGGTCGAAGAGACGTGCCATCTGCTCGCTGGTCTCGTAGCGGAAGGTGGTGCTCTGGTAGATGGGCAGTTGCTGGGGTTCGCCCTTCGAGGGCTTCCAACCGCCATGGATGCAAAGTGTTCCGAGATTCTTCTTCATGCTGAAATGAGTTGTCGGTTGTGTATTGTCGTATTTCTTCTGTTTACAGGCTTGTGCCCGGCAGGCGTCAGAAGGTGATGGTGAACGTGGCTGTGTCGCTCTCGCCCGTCTCTATGGCACCGTCTTCGACGGCCTCGTCGGCCGCTGATTTCTCCTTGATTTGCTTGAGTTCCTCCTTCTTGCGTATGGCCGTAGGTGTGGACTCGACCTTCGAGATGACATCGTCGTTGTCGAGGTCCTTCTCGGCGAAGATGAAGATCTGCCGGCGCGGCTTCTTGGGCCGTTTCTCGTCTTCGGTATAGTAGTGTGCACGCCTGTCGTCGAGGTTCTCTTTCTCCTCCTCCATACGTCGGATGGCATCTTCCTCCTCGCGTGTGAGGCGGTCGCTGCGGTCGTTGCGGTTATCCTCGAGGCCCGGCACGTTCTGCAGTCCGAAGCCCGACGCCAGGAGCGTGATCTTCACCTTCGTGCCCAAGGCATCGTCGGTGCCCAATCCCCATTTCACCTCCACGGTCTCCTGGTTAAACTTGCTCATGAACTCGTCGACCTCGTTCATCTCCTCCATCGTCAGTTGCTCATTCTCGCTGCTGCGGCTGAAGGTGATATAGAAGAGGACTTTCTTGGAGTTGAAGATATCGTTGTTGTTGAGCAGCGGGCTATGCAACGCTTCCTGGAAGGCTTTGGTGACGCGGTTCTCGCCCTCGCCGTAGCCTGTCGACATGATGGCCACGCCGCCGTCCTTGAGCACCGTCTTGACATCCTGGAAGTCAAGGTTCATGATGCCGCGCATGGTGATGATCTCAGCAATGCTCTTGGCTGCAATGCTGAGGGTGTCGTCGGCCTTGGCAAAGCCATTGAGCACAGTGAGCTCAGGATATATCTCGCGCAGACGTTCATTGTTGATGACGAGCAGCGCGTCGACGTGCTTGGACATCTCCTCGACGCCGTCGAGTGCCTGGTCGATCTTCTTATGGCCTTCGAAGCGGAAGGGGATGGTCACGATGCCTACGGTGAGGATGTCCAGCTCGCGTGCACATTGTGCCACGATCGGTGCGGCTCCCGTTCCCGTGCCGCCACCCATACCGGCCGTGATGAAGGCCATGCGTGTGCCGTCGGTGAACAGCTCGCGGATCTGGGGCAGCGAGTCGAGAGCTGCCTTGCGCCCTACGTCTGGGCGGTTGCCGGCTCCGAGGCCTTCGCCCATCTGCAGCTTAGTGGGCACGGGTGAGTCAGTGAGGGCCTTGCTGTCAGTGTTGCAGAGGACGTAGGTCACGTCGTGAATGCCCTCGTTGAACATATGGGTGACTGCGTTGCCGCCACCGCCTCCGACGCCTACGACTTTGATGATACTGGGATTATTGACAGGCATGTGGAACTGTATGCCCCCCGTTTCGTTATTATAATCTTCCATGTCTTGGACTTTATTTCGATGTAAATACTCCGATGAACGCTCTCCTAAAGTGTTATTCTTCGACCAGTTTTCCGGCGGCTTCGCGAATCCAGCGTCCCATGCGCGAGAAAGCGTTGGGCTTGCGGGGCTTGGGCTCCTCCTGGACTTCTTCCTCCTCGATGTTCTCCTCGATGACGACATCATTGTCGGTGTGTTCTACGGCCTTGCCGTTCTTGGTCTTTACGATGCCGTCGCCGTCGCCCGGTGCCGTACCTTCGAAGGACGGATCTTCCTTCGTCTTGTCGAAGAGGTCGGGTTCGACAGGCTTCTCGCTCGTGCACTCGTCGTCGCCACGGCGAAGCATGGCGACCAGCGTGGCCAGCGTATTGGCCTGAGGATCCAGCTTCAGCGACGTCGAGAAGCCCGGAGTGGTCGGCAACTGGCGTGTCTTGACCTTGTCAAAGTGGTGATACTCATTGAAGGCCCTCTCCAGGTCGCGCATATTGGCGGCACCTCCGGTGAAGATGATGCCAGAGAGGAGACGGTCGGCATTGCTCTTGAGCTGCTCCCAGACGTTATCGAGGATCTCCTGCTGGCGGGCTTCGATGATATTGAGCAGCCGGCGCTCGTCGGTCTGACGGTCGTTGCTGATATTGATGGTGCGGTTCTCTTGGCCCTCACTCTCCTCGGAATAGGCTGATCCATACGTACGCTTGAGTGCCTCGGCCTCTTCATGCTCGATGTGCAGGATGGACGCGATGTCGTTGGTGATATTGTTGCCTCCGAGCGGTATGACGACGAGGTGGCGCAGTATATTCTTCTCGTAGATGGCTACGGTGGTCGTCTCCGCGCCGAAATCCACGAGAGCGCAGCCCGAGCGCTTCTCGGGGTCGGTCAGCAGATAGTCGGACAGCAGGAGGGGCGAGATGAAGAAGCCGCGCTCCTCGAGCTTGGCGCCTACGAGGCAACGGCGCACGCCGTCGCACAGCGACTTGCGGGCGATGATGTTCTTGTAGCAGCCTTCGATGCGGTCGGACATGATGCCGATAGGCTCGTTCGTCTGGTGAGCGCCGACGAGGAACTCCTGCGGCACGACGTCAAGGATCTCAGCGCCGGGATAGTCCTGCTCGCTGTTCTCCGTCTTCAGCGTATCGATAATCTCCTCGGTGATGTTCACCTTGATGTCGAACTGACGGCGCACGATATTGCCCACCGTGCGCAACGACTGGCCAGAGATACCGACATAGACGCCGTTGACAAAGACCTTCTGGCGCTCCTCGATGCGCTTGATGACCGCCGAGATGGCCTGAATGGTCTTATCGATGTTATAGACTACACCCTTGTGAATGCTGTCAGGGGCACTCTCTTTCTCATAGCCCAGCACTTGCAGGCTGCCGTCGGGTCGTTTCTGTCCGATGATGGCACGGATGGCAGACGAGCCGAGCTCGATGGCGACAATATTTTTTTCGACTCCCATTGTTGTATATTGTTTAACCGGTTAAATATCTTAATATATGTGTTGAATAGGTGACTCTGATCGTTTGTATGGTGTTGGCCGTCAGTCTCTTCTCGTGGCGATGACCTGGTTGTCGTATTTCACGCTGATGGTCTTGTAGCGGTTCCACCCCGCCTTGTCGAGCCCCTCGTCCTGGAACAGTCGCATCCGGCACAGCTTGTCCTCGATGTCCGACGTATCGCCCAGCAGGATGATGTGATTGCCCACATAGGGCGTCAGTGAGAGCTCGCCGTGGGCATCCACGTGGATCTCCTCGATCTGGTCGTGCCAGTAAGGGTCGGAGAGGATGGTGCGGGCCAACGGGGCATATAGTGCTCCGGCGGTGGACCGCTTGACGTGTCCCGTCATGACGAGGAGGTCTATGACGTGATGGCCTCGAGGCATCGTACCGCCGCGGTTGTCGACATAGAAATCCTCGCCAGCATCGTTCAGTACGTGCAGGATGGGCACACGCGGTGTCACCTGCAGCGCCACCTTGTCGTCGGACGTCGTGTAGCACAACGCCTGGTCAATGTATGGGCTGGCCACCAGCACTGACTCGAGCTGTACGAGATCGACGGCATCCAGGGCCTGACCTTCGGGGTAAAGGTTCTTCTTCACCAACAGCTCACGAATCTCATTCTCATTGATGAAGTTCGTGTGCTGCTCGTCGTTGACGACGATGTCCAGCCCCTTGCACACCAATTCTTGTGCGGGGCGGTTGAAGGTCGTCAGGGCGAAGATGAAATAGGCCATGACGCCGAGCAGTATGGCCACTTTTATGGCGGTCTTGAACACAGGACGCATATCGGATCTTAGAGGGGTGGATGTTCTGTTTACGTTGCAGCGGGTTATGCCTTAGGCAGATGCCGTCAGGCGGATTAAGCTTTTTCCTTGACGATGGCAGCGATATCGTCGGCGTAATTGTCGAGGTCGCCGGCGCCGAGGGTGATGAGGACATCGAAGTCGAGGGTCCGCACGACGTCAAGCACATCTGCCTTACGGATGAGCCGACCGTCAACGCCAGGGCGCAGGTTGTCGAGAATGATTTGGCTTGTGATGCCCTCAATGGGCTGTTCGCGGGCCGGATAGATCTCCGTGAGTATGACCTCGTCGAGTTGTGACAGGGCGTCGGCGAAGTCACGGTAGAAGTCGCGTGTCCGAGTATAGAGATGCGGCTGAAAGATTCCCACGATGCGTTTTCCGGGATATACCTCTCGGATGCTCCGTATGCTCTGGCGTATCTCCTCGGGATGGTGAGCATAGTCGCTCAGGTAGGCTTTGTCGGCAGAGCGGAAATGAAAGTCGAAGCGGCGGTCGACGCCACTGAACGAGGCCATGCCCGCAACAATCTCGTCGGGCGTGAGACCTGCAATCTGCGCCAGGGCCATGGCGGCGATGCCATTCTCGATGTTGACGCCGACAGGCACTCCCAAGCGCACGTCCTTGACCGGCGCTATGGGCGAGACGAGGTCGAAGACGATCTCGCCGCCACCGACGCGGAGGTTCTCGGCGTGGAAGTCGCCATGGTTGCGGCTGTAGGTGTACGTGGTCACGTCGCTACCCACGTTGGGCTGGACTTTCAGCCCCTCGTGTATGATGAGATATCCGCCGGGCTTGATCAGCTCGGTATAGTGGCGGAAGCTGTCGAGGTAGGCCTCCTCAGTACCATAGATGTCCAGATGGTCGGGGTCGGTGGCCGTGATGACCGTGGCAAAGGGTGCGAGCCAGTGGAAGGAACGGTCGTACTCATCGGCTTCGATGACGACATAGTCGCTCTCGGCCGACAGAAGATAATTGGTGCCGTAGTTCTTGGTGATACCGCCGAGGAAGGCATTGCATCCGACATGGCTCTGATGAAGCAGGTGTGCCGTCATGCTCGAAGTCGTTGTCTTGCCATGCGTGCCGGCGACACAGAGGCCTTTGTGGTCATGGGTCAGTGTCCCGAGCACCTGAGCGCGCTTCTGCACATCGAAGTGATGAGCGAGGAAGTACTGCAGCTCGGTGTGCGTGGCGGGGACGGCCGGCGTATAGACGACAAGCGTTGTGGCCTCGTCGAGAAAGAGCGAGGGGATCTGCTGCACATTGTCCTCGTAGTGTATATGGGCCCCCTCGTGCTCCAACTCTAACGTCAGAGGCGTAGGGGTTTTGTCGTAGCCGCCTACGGCGAGACCTTCCTGCATATAGTAGCGGGCGATGGCGCTCATGCCAATGCCCCCGATACCAATAAAATATACTGCCTTATATTGCATATGTATGTTGACGATTCTGATGTCTTGTTTCTTCTATTATCTTTGACCCGTCGGAGGGTCAGCAGCCGCGACACGGCGGCCTATATCTGCAGTCCTCCCAGCTTGATGACCTCACGCGCGATGGTCTCCGCCGAAGCGGGGAGGCCCATGTCGCGGGCATGGTCGGACAACCGTCGGAGCGTCGCATCGTCCTTAGCCGTGGCGATGGCCAGCGGCAAGAGTTTCTCCTTAGCCTCGGCATCGCGGACGATCAGGGCCGCCTCGCGGTTGACGAGCGCCATGGCATTGTGGGTCTGATGGTCCTCGGCCACGTTGGGCGAAGGAACCAGGATCGAGGGTTTGCCCAGCAGACAGAGCTCCGAGATGCTGCTGGCTCCGGCACGGCTGATGACCAGGTCGGCAGCGCGATAGGCCTCGTCCATGCGATTGATGAAATCGGTCACCTTCAGGTTGTCGGGGCAGCCTTGAGCAGAGAGCTGCCGCTTGATGTCCTCGAAGTAGTAGCCGCCCGTCTGCCATACAAACTGCACCTTGCTGTCGCTGATGAGCTGAAGGTTGGAAAGCACGCTCTCATTGATAGTGCGTGCCCCCAGGCTGCCGCCAATGATGAGCACGACGGGCCGGAGGGGGTTGAAGCCGAGCTTCTCGATGGCCTCGGCATGTGAGAGCTTACATTCGGTCAGCTGTTGTCGCACGGGGTTGCCCGTGAGCATGATCTTATCGGCGGGGAAGAAGCGCTCCATCCCTTCGTAGGCCACGCATATCTTCTGCACACGATGGCCCAGCAGCTTGTTGGTCTTGCCGGCAAAGGAGTTCTGCTCCTGAATGAGACAAGGAATCCCCATGCGCGAAGCGACATCCAATGTGGGATAGCTTGCATAGCCGCCGACGCCGACAGCGACGTGCGGGCCGAAGTCGCGGATGATACGCCGGACCATCCGATTGCTCTTCCAGATCTTCAGGGGCAGGGTGATATTCTTAAAGAGGTGCTGACGGTCGAAGCCGGCGATAGGCAGGCCCTTAATCTCGTAGCCTGCGGCCGGGACACGTGTCATCTCCATGCGCCCTTCGGCACCGACGAAGAGAATCTCGACATCAGGGACAAGGGTTTTGAGGGCATTGGCGATGCTCAGTGCCGGGAAGATATGGCCGCCGGTACCGCCGCCGCTGATGATGACTTTCAAAGCTTGTTTCATATGTACCACTAATTTGCGTGCAAATATACTAATAATTATCTTATGTTGAACGATTTGAGGCGACTTTTTGCATTTTTACACGGAATTTTCTTGGCAAGTCTGCGCATAACGGCTTACCGAAAGAATCATACCGACATAGGCACAGTTGACCATAATCGACGAACCGCCGCGACTGACGAGCGGCAATGGCTGACCCGTGACAGGGAAAATGCCTACGGCTACCATCATATTGATCAGCGCCTGCGTCACGATGAGTAGCGACAGGCCCATGATGAGGAACGCCGGGAAATTCTTGTCGCAACGCTTGGAGATACGGGCTGCCCGATAGAGCAAGGCGATGTAGAGCAACAGTACAAACAAACCGCCCAAAAGGCCGAGCTCCTCGATAATGATGGCATAGATGAAGTCGGAATAGGCCTGCGGCAGGAAATCGCGCACCTCAGAATTGCCGGGACCGCAGCCGATGATGCTGCTGGTGGCCACGGCGATGTGCGCCTGAGTGATCTGAGGGTTGGTGTTGAGATCGTACTCCAAGGGGTTGTCGGGCATATCGGTATGGTTGCGGACGCGGTGTGCCCACGTCGTCAGGCGCTTCATGCCTGGCAGTTCGCTGGCTTGCTCCAGTGTCGATTCGGGAGTGAAAGCCAGCACACTGTAGCCCAAGGCTCCGCCGATGACGAGCAACCCCAGCAGGGCGCTCAGGTGTTTCCACGGCACATTACCCACAAACAGCATCAGCAGGACGACGACGAAGGTGAACAGAGCCGTCGAGAGGTTCTCCGTCACGATGAGACCACAGATGACTACCGTGACGGCCATAATCCACTTGAAAGCTGAAGACGTCGCTCCACGCTCGTCGCGCAGGACACTAAGCAGCCAGGCCACGACGACGATAAGCGACCCCTTGGCAATCTCAGAGGGTTGAAACGAGATGCCCGCGATGCTCAGCCAACGGGCTGCACCGTTGGTACCCTTGGTGAACATCGCCGCGATCAATAGCAAGACGCTAAGCACGGGCCCCACGACAACGATCCAGCTGAAATAGCGATAAGGTATGCGATGGACGACCCACGCTACGCCAACACCCACGAGGAGGTAGAGCGAGTGCATGAGCACAGGACTCCAGTAAGCACCCTTCTCGTAAGTCATATTGCTGGAAGCACTGTAGACTTCGAGGACGGAGATAATACACAGGAAGAAGAGTATCATCCAGATGACTTTGTCACCTTCAAAGAGATGGCCGAGGTTGACTGTTTTGTTGCGGATGGTCATGAGTGTGCGCTGTTGGGGTTACGGATGGTCTTCTATAGGTGTGGACTTACACGTTTCTATGCGACTTGGCTTACACACCTATGTGTGTTGGCCGATGCACCTATGTGTGTAGGCCGATGCACCTATGTGTGTAGGCCGATGCACCTATGTGTATCTTCAGAGGCTTCGTGCGAGGGCCTTGAACTGTTCGCCGCGGTCCTCCATATTCTTGAAGAGGTCGAAGCTGGCACAGCAGGGCGAGAGCAGGATCGTATCGCCCGGCGATGCCATCTTGTAGCAGGCCTCGACACAGTCTTTCATCGAATGTGTCTCGGCGACCGGCAGGCCCAGCGGGTCGAAGAAATCATGGAGCTTGCGATTGTCCACGCCGAGGTAGACGAGACCCTTGCACTTCTGCTGCACCAGGTCCTTGATCTGGTTGTAGTCGTTGCCCTTGTCAAGGCCGCCCAGGATGAGGATCGTGGGCTGCGTCATGCTCTCGAGGGCATACCAGCAGGCATCGACGTTGGTGGCTTTCGAGTCGTTGATGAAGGTCACGCCATGCACCCGGCAGACATATTCCAGACGGTGCTCGACGCCCTCGAAGTCGCTCAGGCTCTGACGTATCACCTCGTTGGAGATACCGCTCAGGTCGGCAGCGATGCCGGCAGCCAGCGAGTTGTAGAGGTTATGCTTGCCCGTCAGGGCCAGCTCCTCCTGTTCCATATTGAAAGGCGTGGGGCGCTCGATGACGTATTCGCCATCGGCGATGTAACCGATCATACCTTCTTTCTTGATGATGCTGAAGGGACACATACGGCTCTCGATGTGGTATTTCGCCAGTTCACGGGTGATGACGGGATCGTCGTTCCAGAACACGAAGGCGTCGTCGCTGGTCTGATTCTGCAGGATTCGCATCTTCGCGTCGGCATACTCCTGCATGGAATTGTGATAGCGATCGAGGTGGTCGGGCGTGATGTTCAACAGTACGGCGATATTGGCCCGGAAGTCGTACATATTATCCAGTTGGAAGCTGGAGAGCTCGATGACATAGTAGGCATGAGGATCCTCGGCGACCTGCAGCGCAAGGCTCCGACCGATATTGCCAGCCAGCCCGACATCGTAGCCCGCCTGCTTGAAGATATGATAGATGAGGCTTGTCGTCGTCGTCTTGCCGTTGGAGCCTGTGATGCAGATCATTTTTGCATCGGTATAGCGTCCCGCAAACTCGATCTCGCTGATGATGGGGATGCCTGCAGCTTTCACCTTGACGACCATCGCTGCCGTGTCGGGGATACCGGGGCTCTTGATGATCTCGTCGGCGTTGAGCACCTGTTCCTCGGTGTGCCGGCCCTCTTCCCAGGCGATGCCATGTCCGTCGAGCATCTCCTTATAGTGGGGCTTGATCGTGCCCATGTCCGTCACGAAGACGTCGAAGCCTTCCTTCTGTGCCAGCACGGCAGCGCCTACGCCACTTTCCGCAGCACCTAATATGACTATTCTTTTCATCTTGTTTGTTCCTTTCATTCCTTTCGCCTCTTTCCGAAGCGCTACTTAATGTGTTTATCTAATCTTAAGGGTGACGATGGCCAAGGCGCACATCATGATGGTGATAATCCAGAAGCGCGTTGTGATCTTCGACTCCAGCCAGCAGCCTTTCGGCCAGTTGATCAGGACACGGAAGTCGGCCGGCAGCTGTCCGGGCTTGACACGGAACGCATCGTGCAGGGGAGCCCGCTTGAAGAAACGAAGCTTCAGCCCACGACGGTTGCCGTAGCGCGCATAGTTAGTCTGCAGCAGCACGCTGGCGCTCTCCACGAGAAAGACGAAACAGATCAGCGGCAGCAGCAATTCCTTGTGGATGATGATGGCCGTCACGGCGATGATACCACCGATGGCCAGCGAACCCGTGTCGCCCATGAATACCTGTGCCGGGTAGGCGTTGTACCACAAGAAGCCGATGAGCGCGCCGACAAAAGCCATCAGGAACACGACCAGCTCCTCGGAACCAGGGACGTACATGATATTAAGATAAGCCGCAAACTCGGTGTGCGACGACACATAAGCCAGTATGGCAAGGGCGAAGCACATAATGGCTGAATTGCCGGCGCACATACCATCCATACCGTCGTTCAAATTCGCTCCGTTGCTCACTGCCATGACGATAAAGATGGTCACGAGCACGAACAAGCCCCAACCGGCTGCGGTCTTGTAGTCGCCGAGCCACGCACAGGCCTCGGTGTAGCTGAGGTTGTTGTTCTTGACGAAAGGTATTGTGGTCAGCGTGCTCTTGACAGGCTCACTCTTGTGTACGATCTCCACGCCATCTTGACGCTGGATAGAGATGTTCTCGCGGATGACGGCGTCAGGGCTCAGCCACAGCACCAGCCCGACGACCAGTCCCAGCACGGCCTGACCGGCCAGCTTCACGATAGGCTTGATGCCGTCCTTACTCTTCTTCAGCTTATTGAAATCATCGATGAAACCGAGCAATCCGAGCCAAAGTGTCGTGCCGAGCATCAACAACATATAGATATTCCTCAGTCGGCCAAAGAGCAGGGCCGGGACGACCGTTGCCACGATAATGATAATACCGCCCATCGACGGAACGCCGATCTTGTCGACGCCATAAGGGTCGATGCTCTTGTCACGTTGCTCCTCGCTGATATTGCGGCGCTTCATGAACTTGATGAACCACTCGCCGAACCACGCCGAGATGATCAGCGACAGCACCAGCGTCAGCAGCGCTCGGAAAGAGATGTAACTCCACATGTGAGAGCCCGGTATGCCGTACTCTCCGAGGTATCGAAACAGATAATATAGCATAATTCAGTATTTTTTCTGGGGGTAAGCCACGTTAGACATTAGGTGGGAAATGCACGGCTCAGCTGATTCCGAAGGCTTCGCGGACAACTTCATGGTCATCGAAATGATGCTTCACGCCACGAACGTCCTGATAGTCCTCATGTCCCTTGCCGGCAATAAGGATGACGTCGCCGGGTTGCGCCATCATGCAGGCCGTACGTATGGCTTCGCGCCGGTCGACGATGCTGATTACCTTACGCTTATCCTCTGCCGTCTCGATGCCGGCAAGCATATCGTCGATAATGGCTTGGGGCTCCTCGAAACGCGGGTTATCCGAGGTGATGATGACGCGGTCAGAGGCTTTCACCGCCGAACGGGCCATCAACGGGCGCTTGCCTTTGTCGCGGTTTCCGCCGGCACCGCAGACGGTGATGCACTGGCCTCGCTTCTTCAAAATCTCGTTGATCGTAGCAAGCACGTTGTCGAGAGCGTCAGGTGTGTGAGCGTAGTCGACGATGGCTGTGACACCCTCACGCGAACGGATGGTCTCGAAGCGGCCGTTGACAGGGCGCAAGGCGCTGAGGGCCACCAGTACATCCTCGGGTGCCTTGCCGAGCATCACAGCTGCGCCATATACAGCCAGGAGGTTGGAGACATTGAAACGTCCGATGAATTGGACGAAAAGCTCGTGGCCGCACAGGTTCAACGACATCCCCTCGAAGCTCTCCTCGAGGACACGCGCCTGGAAATCGGCCATCGAGTGAAGGCTGTAGGTCTTCACCGTGGCTTGCGTGTTCTGGGTCATGAACAGACCGTTCTTATCGTCGGCGTTAGTGACCGCAAAGGCATCTTTGGGCAAGAGGTCAAAGAAACCCTTCTTCGCATCGCGATAGGCTTCGAAGGTCTTATGATAATCCAGGTGGTCGCGCGTCAGGTTGGTGAAGACACCACCTTTGTAGCGCAGTCCGGCGATACGTCGCTGTGCGACGCTGTGGGAGCTCACCTCCATGAATGCATATTTACAGCCCGCATCAGCCATCTGGCCAAGCAGCCTGTTCAGCGTGATAGGATCGGGAGTCGTATGATCGGTCGGCACGGCCTCGTCGTCAATATAGTTGCAGACGGTGCTGACGAGACCGCATTTGTAGCCGAAGCGACGGAACATCTTATATAATAAGGTGGCGATAGTCGTCTTGCCATTGGTGCCCGTAACACCGATGAGATCGAGCTTTTCGGTGGGAGTGCCGAAGAAATGGTGGGCCAACAGCCCCACGGCGCCCTCGCTGTCTGCGACCTTCACGAAAGTGACTCCGCTGGGCCGTGCCTCGGGCAGCGTCTGACAGACAATGGCTACAGCACCTTGCTCGATAGCTTTTGCGATGAACTGATGACCGTCGACCTGCGTACCAGGAACGGCGATGAAGAGATGACCCGCTGCCACCTGACGTGAGTCGGTGGCAATATCAAGGATGTCAACGTCTGTGACGCCGCTCACCTCGATGGGCTGGATGACTTGAAGAAGTTCTGAAAGTTTCATATTTCACTGATCTTATTGTCTGACTATATTCACCTTATTCATGGGGTTTCCTCAGCTCCAGGGTGATGGTTTGCCCCTTATTGAACTTATGCCCCGCAGGGATGTTCTGGCTCTTGACGCGCCCCTGTCCGTGCAGCTTCACTTTCAATCCTTGTGCTTCGGCTATCGCCACAGCTTCACGCACACCGAGCCCTGTCAGGTCAGGCACTACGCCTGACTCAGCCTCTGGCGCCGCCACCGGTTGAGGACGATCGAGTATCGAGGTGCTGTCAGCAGCCTCCGACGGCTGACGATAGACGCCCTTGGCCATCACATACTGCGCCAGCTCGCTGAACACAGGCCCGCACTGCCCACCGCCGGAAGCCGGCAACCCGCTTTTCTTGATGCAAACTATACAGCTGTATTTGGGCGCCTCGGAAGGATAGAAACCGCAGAAGCTGACCATATAACGTGCGGGCGAGCCATGATAGCTGCCATGTTCGTCAGCCACCTGGGCAGTACCTGTCTTGCCACAGACCTTGAATTGCTTGCAGCCGGCTTTCTTGCCCAGACCGTGAGGGTCATTGACGACACGCTCCAAGATGGCGTGAATATCCCGTAAGGTGCTGGGCTTGCAGATGCGCTCCTTGACGACTTCCACTGGAAACTCCTTAAGCGTCTGGCCATTGCGGCGTATCTCGCGGACAAACCGAGGCTTGACCATACGGCCGTTGTTGGCAATAGCATTATAAAAAGTCAACGTGTAGATCGGCGGAATCTGTGTCTCGTAGCCGATGCTCATCCACGCCAAGGCTGTCTTGCTCCAGTTGCTGCCATCGGGCTTTGGCCGACGCACCCGTGGGAAACCTTGACCTACGAAAGGCAGCGTGAAAGGCACGCCGACGCCCTCACGATACAGACCGTCGACATATTTCTCAGGGTGATGGTAATAGTTCTCGTCGATGAGACGGCTCACACCCACATTCGAGGAGAACATCAGGCACTCGTCCACAGATATCTTTCGTCCGTAGCCGCCCTTGCGCCAGTTATGGTCTTTCATCGGACGGCTGTGCATCATAAAGACGCCATTACCGACATCGACGCTGTCCTCGCGACTGATGACGCCGTCCTCGAGGGCGACCATGATCGATGCCGTCTTGAATGTTGAACCGGGTTCCCACAGGTCAGTGATGGCGTTATTCTTCACTTCGGCATAATAGTAGTTGCCGGGCGTGCCCAGTCGCGTCATATTGGCAATGGCCTTGACATCGCCCGTCTCCACTTCCATCAACACGACGACGCCGACCTCGCCATTCACCTCGTGCAACTTGCGCACCAGTATCTTCTCAGCCGCATCCTGCATCCCCACGTCAATTGTTGAGATGACATCCAAGCCATTGACAGGCTCTACATCAGTCTTATCCATCCACACACGGCGCACCTTCTCGCGATGACGCTTGCCGTTGGTGCCGCGCAATATGCTGTCGTAGGCCAGCTCGAGCCCATTCATCGCCGAGTCGCAGGTCGGCACGAGGGCACCCAGCGTGCGTGTTGCCATATTGCCATAGGGCTTCTGCCGCTGAGGGATCTCCTCGGCATAGAAGCCCGTCTTGATGCGTCCATTGCGGACATAAGGGAGCTGCAGGAATTCCTTATATTTAATATAGGAGACGTTGCGCGCGATCAGCAGATTACGCTTCTTACGACGCTTGCCTTCGACCAGACGAGCACGAAACTCCTGGGCACTCGTCTCAGGGAACAGTTCGTGCAGGCCCAGACAGAGACTGTCCATGTCTGCCACCAAAGCCGAATCGCGCCACTGACGCGTGCGGCGCTCCGCTACGCTGTCATTGGGGTCTTTCACCACGAAATCAGCGCGCAGGGTATAGATGGGCATCGACCCGACCAGCAGTTGACCGTCGGCAGAATAGATATTGCCGCGAACGGCAGGGATATCCTTCTGCTGCGACGCCATACGCTTACGCACCGTCTCCCAGAAACTGTCGTTCACGAACATCTCATAGGCGGCCTTGCCGATGATGGCAGCGCCGGCGAGCGTCATGATGATGATGACGAACAAGTAGCGTGGTATGGTTCGTTTGCTGTCGAAATTCATGTGGCGATGACTTTTTTATGTGGCAGGATGGTCTGAGGAGTGACTTGAGAAAGGGACGAAGCAGTCATTGTGGGGGCTGCATCAGCGAGGCATCAGATGTCAGCGGTGAATGACGAACGGAGGATCCTTCGGCGCTGCCAGCAAGCTGTCGCCCAACGCTTTCAGACGGTTCTCGATACTGCTCTGCCGGAGGCACATCGTCAGTTCGGCATACTGCGTCTGTGCATAGTTCTTCTTCTCGGCCAGCTCGTTGCGCAGCTGTTCATACTCTATGATTTCTTGCTGAGCGGCATAGCGGTTAGTGATGTACAAGATGCCCAAGCCGACGAGCATGAGGATGAACAAGATGTTACGCCGTAGGAAACTGCCGATGAGGTAGTCGCCGCCAAGGATCTCACGCAGAGACAGCTGCGGGAAGTCCTCGGACGTCAGCACACGCCAGGCCGAACGACGCTCAGCCTCGCCACCCTCGACGACAGCCATCGGGATATCGTCGGCGACAGGTTCCGCAACGTCACCGTCGGCCACATCGCTGTCGGCCACCTCGGCGCCGGCTTCCTCAACATCATCTGCGAGGTCGGTGTCGGCGACGAAATCATCTTGTGGCTCAGCGGCTTCGCCTACGAGTCCCTCTCCCTGAGCAGATTCTGCCAGGGTAGCCGTCCCGTCATCGAGGCCCTCGATGAGCAGACGCACTTCGCCGTCCGTATGCTTTCCGGATTTGCGTTTCATTGTTTATTCACTTTTACCCGACGGCAGAGCCGTCTTCTTGATTGTCCTTATTACCTTTATATGTATAGGTGCTCTTCGAGGCGTTTCTACTCCTATACTTTCGCCTCGTCACCTGACGGGATTATCCTTGTCTTATCGCTTCTCGGCGATTCTCAACCGCGCGCTCCGGCTTCGGGGATTGGCCTCAACCTCTTCATCAGTCGGTGCAATAGGCTTACCCACCGGCATCAGCGGCGACTCGATGCGTCCGTACACGTCCTGCACGACATCACCTTCGATGTTACCTGCCCGCATGATATTCTTGACGATACGGTCTTCAAGCGAGTGGTAAGCAATCACCACGAGTCGACCTCCCGGGCGCAACAGTCGTACTGCTGCCGTCAGCATATCACGCAAGGCATCCATCTCATGGTTCACCTCGATGCGCAAGGCTTGAAAGGCACGCGCCAGATCTTTCTTCTCGCGGTCGTGGCCCAGCAAAGGCGCCAGCAGCGATGCCAGCTCGCCCGTCGTGTGCAACTCGCGCTGGCCACGGCTCTTCACGATAGCGTCTGCCAAGCGTGCAGCCTGGCGCAGCTCGCCGTAGAGGCGAAAGAGCGATGTCAGCTGTGCTGCGCTATAGGTATTCACCACATCGGCTGCCGAGAGTCGAGCCTGCTGATTCATGCGCATATCCAGCGGAGCATCACTGCGGAAACTGAAACCACGCGAGGCGTCGTCGAAGTGATGGCTCGAGACACCCAGGTCAGCCAGCAAGCCATCAATACAGTCGATCTCATAATAGCGCATCCAGTTGCTGAGATAGCGGAAATTGGAGCGCACGAGCGTCCATCTGCCTCCGTCAGCAGCGTCTTTGTGCCGTTGCTCCACTTGGCGGAGCGCATCGTCATCCTGATCAAAGCTGAAGAGACGCCCTTCGGTACCCAAGCGACGCAGAATCTCGCTACTATGCCCACCTCCGCCGAGGGTGACATCCACATAAGTGCCACTTGGAGAAATATTTAAACCATCTATCGATGGCCCCAAGAGCACAGGTATGTGATATTCGCTGGGATTCATGGCGCAAAATTACACAGATTCTACGAACTGTGCAAACAATCTTCGATTTATTTTTCAAAAATTTAATAAAACATTGATAATCTATGCTATTAACGTTTAAAGCATTACTTTAACGTTTAACGCTGCATGCCCACTCCTCCTACGCCTCGATTGATTAAAATGAGGATAAAACGCATATTTTTTGCCTGAAAATTTGGTTCAGCCAAGAGGATTTGCTACTTTTGTACCCAAATTGGCGAAAAAGAATATGGCAACAAACACCACAAACATCTTGCACCACGTATTCAAGTGCACGCTTGCTGTGCTTTTGGCATTGTCCGCAGCAACAGCCTCGCCTGCCCCCGATGCCAATATACAGCGTCGCGACTCGCTCCAGCGCCGTCATGCCACGACACTTCAGACACAAGGCCGGCGCGAAATTCCCGACCTGCGGCATCGCATGATGTCTTCGCCACAACCCGTCGAGATTCGCCAACAAGGACGAAACCTTTGCGTCACCAGCAGCTACAACCAGTTGCTGCCCATTTATACGGCCAGCGGGACCCTCTATTCCTCGTTCCGCCTCAGCAAAGGTACGAACTGGCTCAGTGGCTTGCCCCGCGGATCATATATCATCAACAACCACAAATACACCATCAACTAAGTGGATTCCTCTGCAACCATAGATATCGACAAGATCGTAAGGTCACGCGCCGGCAGCAAGGCTCGCTTCATCCCACGCTTCGTCACGCGATGGCTGGAGCGTTTCATCCATCAGGACTTCATCAACAGCTACCTCATAGAAGGCCGCACAGGCGTCGATTTCTGCGAAGGAGTGATTGATAAACTCGGCGTGACTATCGATGTCGAAGGCCGCGACAACCTACCTTCGGGCACCAGACCGGACACCTTCGTCAGCAACCATCCGCTCGGCGCCATCGACGGCGTCACCCTCGGTGCCATCATCGGACGAGCCTACGACGGTCGCGTGAAATATCTCGTCAATGACCTGCTTATGAACCTCAAGGGGCTCGCCCCGCTATGCGTGCCCATCAACAAGCTCGGAGGACAGTCGCGCAACCTGCCCCGACAGATCGATGAAGCCTTCCGCAGCGATAACCATATTATCATGTTCCCCGCTGGACTTTGCTCACGCCTCATCGACGGTCAGATTCACGACATAGAATGGGGCAAGACGTTCATCCAGAAGAGCGTACAATACCAGCGCGATGTCGTGCCCATCCATTTCATCGGCGAGAATTCGCCACGTTTCTATCGAATCGCCAAGTGGTGCAAACGACTGGGCATCAAGTTCAACCTCGCCATGCCCCTGCTGCCCGACGAGATGTATCGTTCACGAGGGCGTCACTATACCGTGCGCATCGGGAGGCCCATACCCTACCAGACCTTTAACAGCAGCCGCACCGCCTACGAATGGGCGCAATGGGTGCAGGACGAGGTATACAAACTATAGCGCCCCTTTTTTTAGTAGACAATTTTATTCCACACCACTCATGTCACCCATTATAGATCCGATTCTCGTAGAGGCAATCAAGAATGAGCTCACCGAAGACAAGCGCCTGCGCTTCACCAACAAGTCAGGCAATGAGATATATATCGTCACCTGGCAGGACGCGCCCAATGTCCTGCGCGAGATAGGCCGACTTCGCGAGATAGCCTTCAGGGCTGCCGGAGGGGGCACGGGCAAGCCCCTCGACCTCGACGAGTTCGACACGATGGAGAACCCCTACAAGCAGCTCATCGTCTGGGACCCCGAGGCGCAAGCCATCCTCGGCGGCTACCGCTACCTGCAGGGCCCCGAGGCTCGTTTTGACGCCGAAGGGCAGCCCATCCTCGCCACTTCGCATATGTTCCACTTCTCCGAGCGTTTCATACGTGACTACCTGCCTTACACCATCGAGCTGGGTCGCAGCTGGGTAACGCTTGAATACCAAAGCACACGGGCTGGCGCCAAGGCTCTCTTTGCCCTCGACAACCTGTGGGACGGCCTCGGCGCGCTCACCGTCGTCAAGCCCAACGTTCGCTATCTCTTCGGGAAGATGACGATGTACCCCAGCTACGACCGTCAGGCACGCGACATGATTCTCTATTTCCTACAGAAGCATTTCGGCGACCCCGACAAGCTGATTATCCCGACGAAACCGCTGAAAATCGAAGCCGACCCTGCCGCGCTGCAACGCCTTTTCTGCGAGGACGACTTCAAGGCCGACTACCGCATCCTCAACCGCGAGGTGCGCGCCCGAGGCTATAACATCCCGCCCCTCGTCAACGCCTACATGGGCCTTTCGCCAACGATGCGCATGTTCGGCACCGCCATCAACTACGGTTTCGGCGACGTCGAGGAGACGGGCATTCTCATCGCCGTCGACGAGATACTTGACGAGAAGCGTGTACGCCATATAGACAGCTTCGCGCAAGAACACCCCGAGGCGGTAGCTCCCACCAGCGGTGCCAACATGGTCATCACGAAGGTGAAGGGATAAGCTGCAGCCAAGAAGTGAGGCTGGCGTCGAGGTCATTATTTTGGGCACTGCGTAGATTTTTCGCTCGCGAAAGCGTTAGTGTTTCAGAATAAATGAGTACCTTTGCGCGCAAAAACTTTAATATTACCCTATTTTGATGGAAAAGAAATTCAAGAGAACAACCGTCACCTCGGCACTGCCCTACGCCAACGGTGGCGTGCATATCGGTCACCTCGCTGGCGTTTACGTGCCTGCCGACATCTATGTGAGATACCTGCGCCTGAAGGGCGAGGACGTGATGTTCGTAGGCGGCTCCGACGAGCACGGCGTACCCGTCACTCAGCGTGCCCGCAAGGAAGGCATCACGCCCCAGCAGGTGGTGGACCGCTACCACAAGATGATCAAGGACTCCTTCGAGGAGTTCGGCATCTCCTTCGACGTCTATAGCCGCACCACCAGCGCTACTCACCATAAGTTCGCCTCCGACTTCTTCCGCAAGCTCTACGACGACGGCAAGCTCATCGAGAAGACCACGAAGCAGTTCTACGACGAGACAACCGGCACCTTCAAGACCGACCGCGACATCGTGG
>CAMOSA010000003.1 GCA_946624335.1 uncultured Prevotellaceae bacterium | reverse complement strand
CCTTCATGGCCCCCGACGAGCACGTCCGCGACCTCTTCGGCCGCTACACCAGCGGCGGCGACGACAAGCCGGCATGGGCCCGTGAGCCCGCCGACATAGCCATTGTCGAGGGCATGATGGGTCTGTTCGACGGTTACGACCGCGACCGCGGCTCATGCGCCGACGTGGCTCGCGTCCTGTCGCTGCCCGTCGTGCTCGTCGTCGACGCACGTTCCGCCTCCTACTCCCTGACCGCCGTGCTGCAGGGCATCACCCATTTCCGCCCGGGTCTGCGCTTCGCGGGCGTCATCTTCAACAAGGTGGGCAGCCCACGCCACGCCGCTATGCTGCGCGAAGTAGCCGAGGAGGCGGGCATCACATGCCTGGGATGTATCCCCAAGCAGACCGCGCTCGAGCAAGGGTCACGCTACCTCGGACTCGACTTCTCGGAACAAGCCGATCAGGCAACGCTCGTGGCGACGATGGGCGAGCACGTCGACTGGCACAAGCTCTTGAGCTTACACGCTCATACGGACTGCGGCCATGAGGCAGGCATGAACGCCGACACACCTATGTGTGCAGGCCGACACACCTATGTGTGTGAGCCCACACACCTAAGTGATATCGGTGGATCACCCGGGTGGGACACCCAAGTCAGCCAGCTGACACAGCCAAGCCAGCCAGCTGAGATCGACAAATCACATAGGTGTGTAAGCCAAGTCGGCCAGGTGACACCGACAAGTCGGCCAGCTGACATCGACGAGTCACCCAGGCGTATCTTCGTCGCCCGCAACGCAGAGTCGTTCTCGTTCGTCTATCAAGAGACGCTCGACCTGCTCAGCGAGCTCGGCGAGGTCCAGTTCTTTGACCCGGAGACAGACCCGTCCCCCGCCCTCTCCGTAAGGGAGGAAGCAGAATGTAATAGACTGGATGAGGGATTACAGCCTACAAGGGTAACCACACCCGCCCTGACAGGGATGGCGGGGGCTGGGTCTGCCGGGGCTCTTCTCTACCTGCCCGGCGGCTACCCCGAGAAGCACCTTGATGCCCTCGTCAAGGCAGAGCGTATGCGACGGCTCATCCATGATTTTGCTGAGGCCGGAGGGCGCATCATCGCTGAATGTGGAGGGATGATGTATCTCTGCCGCGAGATCATCACCGACGATGGTGCCAGCCCCATGTGCGACGTGCTGCCCTACTCCATCACGGCACGGCACGCCGACCGCCGCCTGTCGCTCGGCTACCGGCGGTTCGTCGTCGACGGGCATGAGTTGCGCGGGCATGAGTTGCGCGGGCATGAGTTCCATTACACACGGTTTGCCGACCCCGCCCCGACATCTGCCGTCGACGTGTTCGACGCCAAAGGCCGAGCCGTCCCCACCGCTGTCCTGCACGCAGGCAACGTCATGGCCAGCTACACACACCTCTCGCCCACCAGCCTCATGTGGGCGGTGCGGCAACTATGGCGTGGAGAGCAGCCGTAAACGAAGGAACGGAGTGAGGTAAGGCAGGCGACGAAGAGGACGTCGCGCGCGGCCGGTCACGTCAGGCTTATCTGTTCAGCCTCAACGGCATGACCGAGGAAGAGAGCGGCGGAAGGGGCGAAATTGCCGGGCTGCTCCGTGGTGAGGAAACGGGCTGTGCCCGAGCGCGAGAGACACCCTTCGATGTCGGAATGGCGACACAAGTAGTCGCTAAGGCTGCGGGCAACGTAGGCACCCTGCGAGATCAGCTGAACGGACGACGGGGTACACGCGCGTACCTTATTATATAATAGGGGGAAATGGGTGCAACCGAGGATGATGGTATCGATCTGCGGGTCGCGCGCCAGGAGTCGCTGAATATCGCGACGGACGAAATAGTCGGCACCGGGACTGTCGGCCTCACCATTCTCGACCAACGGCACCCACATGGGGCACGCCTGTCCCGTCACGACGATGTCCGGGTGCAGCTTAGCCATCTCGAGCTCGTAGGTGCGGCTGGCAACGGTGCCCTGCGTGGCAACGATGCCGACATGGCGCGTATGCGTCAGCTCGCCGACAGCCTCAACCGTGGGACGGATGACGCCGAGGACACGGCGAGTGGGCAGGGAAGAAGCAACGGGCGAAGGGAAGAGAAGCGGAAGGTCGCGCTGCTGGATGGAGCGCAAAGCCTTGGCTGAAGCAGTGTTGCACGCCAAGACGATGAGGGGGCAGCCCATATCAAAAAGATGACGAACGGCCTGGAGCGTGAACTCGTAGACACGCTCGAAACTGCGAGGGCCGTAGGGCGCGCGGGCATTGTCACCTAAATAGAGGTAGTCGTACTGCGGCATGAGACGACGGATCTCACGCAAGACGGTGAGACCTCCATAACCGCTATCGAAGACGCCTATCGGGGACATGGGAGGGGGTACAGTTGAAAGGTTGAAACGCTGAAAGGTTGAAAAGTTGAAACGTTGTCGGGTGGAAACGTTGAAACGCGGAAGTGGTGAAGGGTTGCAACGTGAAGAGCCGAGAGGATGGAAGGGTAGAAACGAAGATGAGAAGCGAGGAGGAGGCTGTCGTCTCCTGCCCGCTTCTCATCTTGGACATTAGAGAGAGGGCTCTGCAGCGGTGATGCCGAGCTGCGTGAGCACGGCATCGGTGATGTCGACGCCCGCCTGAGGATGAATGAAGGGCACGGCATTGCCATCGGTGTTGAGCACGAAGATGAGCCCCCGCTTGGCGGCGACCTCATGAATAGCATTGTTGAGGCGGTCGGCAATGGGTGCCTGCAGCTTAGCCTCGGCCTCGGCCAGCAGCCGCTGGGCCTCGGTGCGGAAGTTGACGCTCTTGTCCATGAGCTCCTGCAGCTCGACCTGCCGCTTCTGCATAATGCTCTTGGGGAAATCCTTCTGCCCCTGCAGGAAGTCGGCAAACTTACGTTGGAACTCATCCTCGGCCCGCGTGGCCTCGGCGTCGTACTGCGCCTTGAGGGCGGCAAAGTCCTCGCGAGCCTTCTGGTAGTCGGGCATGAGAGCGAAGACCTTGGAATAGCTGAGGTATCCGAACTGGGGCACAGCGACCGTCGCGGCGGCCGGCTGTCCTTCGCCCTGTTCCTGAGCATGGAGAGCCGACGTCAACCCTCCTCCTACCCCGAAGGGGAGGAGAAGGATCAAGGTCAGCAGTGTCTTGAGTTGATGACGCATCATGATGTGGGAAGAAATCATTTGTTTTCTGATCTACGCTTCAAGGCGTTGACAGGTCAAAGGCCAAGTGCTTTCTTCAGGTCGGGCGTGATGTCGGTGCTGAGCTTGGAGCTGATATAAGGAATGCCCGATGTGACATCCATGATATAGACATACCCGCCCTCGTCGCCAATCTTCTTGACGGCCACGGTGACCTTATCGGAGATGGCCTGCAGCTTCTCGACGCGAGCCTTCTCGAAAGCTTCCTGATTGTCCTGTGCGCTCTGCTGCATACGCTGATAGAGGTCCTGCAGTTCGGCCTGACGGCGCTGACGCACATTGTCGAGGAGGTTGGCCTGCTCTTTCTCGAACTCCTCACTCTTCTTCTGCAGCTCGTCCTGCATACGCTTCAGGTCATCCTGATACTGAGTGGCGAGTTGCTGCAACTCATTCTGTGCCGTGGCATACTCGGGCATGAGTTGTACGATATCAGCAGAGTTGAAGTGACCGAATTTCTGCGCCGACATGGCCATCGGAGCCAGCAGCATTATAGCTGCAAAAAGGATCTTTTTCATTGTTCTTGTTGTTTTATTGATTGTTTTACGATTGTTACCTTGATGATTTAATAGCCGTAGCCCATCTTCTGGAGCACTTCGGCCGAGATGTCAATCTTCGGCGAGGCGAAGATGATGCCTGCGTCGGAGGCTCGGTCGAGGACGAGACTGTAGCCCTTAGCCTCGCAGATGTCCTTGACGGCGGTATAGATCTCGTCGTTGATGGGCGTCATGAGGCTTTCGCGCTTCTTGAAGAGCTCGCCTTCGGGGCCGAAATACTTCTTCTTGAGCTCGGCAGCCTCTTTCTCCTTAGCGACGATGGCTCCTTCGCGCTCTTTCTTCTGCTCGGCACTGAGGAAGACGGCTTCGCTCTGGTAGGTCTTGTAGAGCGTCTGTGCCTCGGTGTTGAGGGCCTCGACCTCAGCCTGCCACTTGCGCGAGATCTGGTTCAGCTGCTCATTAGCGCGCTCATACGCCGGGATATTCTTGAGGATGTATTCCATGTCGACGAGCACGAACTTCTGTGCAGAGAGGGGCTGGCTGACGCCCAGGGCGCAGACAGCGATAATGATTGTGAGTAGTTTTTTCATTGCTGATGTGTGTTGATGAGTTTTCTGTTGCTGATGAAGTTGCCTGATGGCAAGATATCTATATATAGATGTCAGACTTGTGAATGTTGGACGCTTGCGACGTTGAAGGGTTTAATATGCCGATGGACGGTGACGAACGAAGTGATCAGAACTCTTGTCCGAGGATGAAGTGGAACTGACTGCCGCCATAGCTCTTGCTGCCGAAGACCTTGTCGAAACCATAGGCCCAGTCGATGCCGAGCAGGCCGACCATAGGCAGGAAGATACGTACGCCGAGGCCCGCAGAGCGCTTCATGTCGAACGGGTTGAAGTTCTTGATATTGTTCCAGGCATTACCGCCCTCGATGAAGCCTAGACCATAGATATTGGTGGAGTTGCTCAGGATGAAGGGGTAGCGCAGCTCAAGGGTGAAGCGGTCGTAGGCATAGCCGGTGTAGCCTCGCGGCGTAAGAGAGCCATTGTCATAGCCACGCAAGCCGATGGTCTCGGTGGCATAGTTGTAGGAGTAGCCACTCATGCCGTCACCACCGACATAGAAGGTCTCGAAGGGCGAGCGCTTGTCCTTATTATAATGACCGAGGATACCGAACTCGACACGCGTCATCAGCACAGGACATTTCTTATGGCTGGTCAGCGCAGTGTAGGTGCGGCTCTTGAACTTCCACTTGTGGTACTCGATGAACTGGTACTTCTGCTGCAACTCATTCATGTAATTGCTCGAGCTGGAGTTGGTGCCTAGAGAGGCATAGTCGCGACCATCCCACAGCGAGTAAGGCGGCGTGAGGCTCGCTGTAAAGACAAACTCCGAGCCACTACGAGGATAGATGGGATTGTCAGTGGACGAGCGGGCCAGCGTCAGGTTGAGGGCTATGTTGTTGCACGTACCATTGGAGATGAGGAAGTACTCCCAGTCCTTCAGCGAATAGCGGGTGTAGCTGAGGTCGGCAGAGAGCTGGAAGTAGTCGTCGGGCCAAGAGAGGCGCTTACCCCATCCGATGGAGACGCCCCAGAGCTTGACATACTTGTCGGGGTCGTAGAAGTTCTCGTAGTAGTTGCCATAGCTGTTGCCATAGCCGTACAGGTAATTGTAGTAGGAGTTGTAGTAGGCGGAGTTGTAGTAACGGTCGCTGACGTCGGTCTGCTTAGAGAAGAAGGCCGACACCTGCAGCGAGTTGGGACGCTTGCCACCAAACCATGGGTTAACGTAGTTGACAGAATAGGCCTGGTAGTAGCGGCCGTTGGTCTGGCCGTTGATACTGAAGGTCTCGCCGTTGCCCTGCGGGATGACGCCTCGCCGTATGCCATTCTTGCGGAAGAGGTTGGACATGGCGAAGTTGCTGAACTTCAAGCCAATCTTACCGATGACACCCGTTTGACCGTAGCCGAGTGAGAACTCAACCTGGTCGTTGCTCTTCGAGGTGAGGCCCCAGGCGAGGTCCACGGTACCATTCTCGGGGTCGGGCTTGAGGTCGTAGTCGATATTCTCGTCGAAATGTCCCATGGAGGCTATCTCGCGGTAGGAGCGTTCGAGGGCTTCCTTCGAGAAGAGGTCGCCGGGCTTATTACGCAGCTCGCGGCGTATGACGTTCTCGTAGACACGGTCGTTACCAGTGATGGTGACGCGGTTGATATAGGCCTGCTGGTTCTCCTCGATGCGCATCTCCAGGTCGATGCTGTCGCCGACGATGTTGACTTCCTTTGCATCGAGCTGATAGAAGAGGTAACCGTTGTCGTAGTAACGGTTGCCTATGGCGTCTTCGTCCGTGGAGGTACGCTTCTTGATGTGCGTGAGGTTGTAGACATCGCCCTTCTTCATGCGCAGCTCTTCATTGAGGAAGTCGGTGGTGTAGAGCGTATTGCCGACCCACTCGATATTGCGGACATAGTATTTCTGCCCTTCCTCGACCTGGATGTAAATGTCCACGCTCTTCTCATCATGCGGCGTGACGCTGTCACATACGATGCGTGCATCACGGTAGCCCAGCTCGTTGTACTTCTCGATGAGCCTATCCTTGTCCTCCTTCCAGCGCTCTTGGATGAACTTCTTGCTGCGGAACCAGCTGCTCATGAGGCCACGCTCGTGAGTCTTCTTAAATGCGCCGTTCTTGATGAGTGAGCCTTTGATCTGGGACATCTTGAGCGACTTGTTGCCATCGACGGTAATGCTGTTGACCTTCACTTTGGCTTTCTTGTCGACGTTGACATCGAGGATGACACGGCCCGCCTCATTGATATCGTCCCTCTGTACGAAGGTGATCTCGGCGTTCTTGAAACCCTTCTCCTCGAAGTACTTCTTGCCCCAGATGCGGGCACGGTCGAGCATATTGGGCGTGAGCTGGATGTCCCGGATGAGACCCATCTTGCTCTCGAGGTCCTCGCGCTCGCTCTTCTTGACGCCGTTGTAGTTGATCTGCGAGATGCGGGGCCTCGTGGTCAGGCGTATCTTGAGATAGACGCTGTCGCCGACGATGCTGTCAGCTTGGATGGCTACGTTGCTGAAGAGTCCGTTCTTCCAATACCGCCGTATGGCAGCCGATATCTCCTCGCCGGGCAATGAGATACGCTGTCCGCGGGAGAGACCTGAGAGACCGATGAGCACGAAATCATCGTAGTTCTTCACGCCCTCGACGGTTATGTCTCCGATGTAGTATTGTCGTGCCGTGCGGGCATAGTCAATGGTGGGATTGACGTCACGCTCGAGGGTCTGTGCAAGGAGTTGGGATCCCGTCGCTTCGCCGAAAGGCGAGGGCAGCAGATACCACGCGAGCATCAGCGTCAGTAACCTATATAATAGAGTCCTGTTCATGGGCTGTAATCTATGATGCTATAAGCGGATTAGTTCTCCTTATGGAGAGGTTGGGGCTGCAGCTGTTCGCTCGTCTTACCATAGCGCCGTTCGCGCGACTGGTAGTCAGCGATTGCTGCGTGCAGCTGCTCGATGTTGAAATCGGGCCAATAGGTGTCAGTGAAATAGAGCTCTGAGTATGCAATCTGCCACAGCAGGAAATTGCTCACACGCTGCTCGCCGCCAGTGCGTATGAGCAGGTCGGGATCGGGCATGAAAGCGGTCTGCATATAACGCGACACGAAGGCCTCGGTGATATCGTCCTCAGTCTTCCCGCTGAAGGCAGGGCTCTGCATATCGACATAGATATCGCGACAAGCCTTTGCAATCTCCCATCGCGCAGAATAGCTGAGGGCCAGTACCAACGTCATGGCATCATTGTGAACTGTGAGTTGCTCCATCTCACGAATCCTCGTCTGTATCTCGCTTGGCAACCGAGAGATGTCACCGATGACACGGAAGCCCACATTATTCTTCATGAACATATCGTCCTTCAGGTTGTCGAAGAGGAGTCCCATCAACGCTTTAACTTCCTCGACGGGGCGGTTCCAGTTCTCGGTAGAGAAGGTGTAGAGCGTCAGATACCTGACACCCAGACGGACACACTCCTCAGTGATTGTGCGTACCGTCTCCACCCCTTGGACGTGACCCGTCGTGCGGGGCTGTCCCTTAGCTTTCGCCCAGCGGCCATTGCCATCCATGATGATGGCGATGTGCTTGGGTATTCGGTTCTTATCTAGTTCGACCATGGCAGCTATATATTATTTTCCTTAACTCTATCAATTATTGCACTTTCTATACTTTGGTGATATATCATAGGTCAGGAAGACAAACGTCTTCATGTAACAGTCCTTGTTCTTGAACATCCCGCTCTCCACGCCATAGGGGTCGTTGAGATGCGTTGGCCCGCCGGCATCGTCGAGACGATCGCTCGTCGTGAAGTTGACAGACCACTCGAAGCCGATGTTCAGGCGTGGCTTCAGCTTGTAGCGAAAGCCTGCGCCAAGGGGGATGGTGAACGCTCCTGCTGCGGGTGCTCCGCCACCGGTAGCGATGGTGATGCCTGCGCCGCCGAGCAGATATGGCGTCCAGCGTTTCACGCCCTTGTATGCCGCACCGATGCCGTAGCCGAGGAAGTTGAACTCAAACTGAGCACCGAAGTCGACGAGCCCCCTGCTGAAGGTGATCGGGCGAGCGGCCGTGCCGCCTTCTGGCGTCTGGCTCATTGCATCCTCGGGGATAAAGATGCCTTCGCTACTACCACTGATATGCCCGTAACCGACATTGCACTTCACCGACATACGCGGATTCAGATTACGTCGCCAGATGAGTGAAGCCATGAAACCGGGCTTCTTCAGCCAGCCGCCGCCGGCATCACCCAAGTAGCTGCTCACGCCTATGCCACCGCCGATTTCCTGCTGGTACTCCAACAGGTCACCGACCTGAGCCCGTGCCGTTGCGGCCACAAGCAAGGCGACGATGACGAACGATATGCGACGATTCATGTCTTCCTTTGATGTGTGATACTACTTTCTGTTGTCACCTGTTGCCACAGCTCCTCTCGGCAGGGCGTTCGGCTATTCGCCAACGCTGTTATAGCGCAGCGTCCACAGCGCATCGCCAGCCACGACCCATACGTACTCTCCGTAAGCGGCAGCTGAGATGACCTCACTCGAGCCTTTCAATCCATCGGGCGCCTTCAGGTTGCTGTCTGTCTGCCAATTGATGCCGTTATCGCGACTGATGTATAGAGCGTCAAGAGGTGTATGTGCGCCATCGGCTGAGCTGCCGCCAAAGGCGATGAGCCATCCGTTGTAAGGCAAGACGACAGGGTGCTCCCACCTCGGCAGCGCGTTCGCGACACTGCCGTCGTTAAAGCAGAACCACGCCTCGCCGCTGCCTTCAAGCAGGTTCCATACGGAAAGGCCGTCGGCCGTGTTGCCGACAACGGGCGTTGTCATGAGCATGACGCGATGATTGCCATTGTCCTGGGTGTAAGCCGTGCCAGCGACAGACGCCCCGAACACATCACTCTCAGCAGACATAGCCTGCCAGGATGCTCCGTCTGCCGAAGTCACGACCATCGACGACGCCTCGTTGGTGGCCATGGCATAGAGAGCAGTTTCAGAAGCAGCGAAAAGTCGCAGACCGTCAGAAGCCGTGCTTTGCGCCACGCGTTCCCAGGTCTCACCTGTGAGCGAGCGGTAGACGAGGCCATCGGCATCGGTTGCCCAAAGGCTACCGCTAAAGCTGACAACGCTGCGGACGTCGCCACCGGGGAAACCTTGGCAAGGCGTCGTGCGCCAATTGGTCATGGCTACGTCCGCCTCAGATGACACATCGACTGAAGGATGGCTGACATAAGTATTACCCTCGTCATCACTGATGAACAACAAAGGACGCACGGAAGTGCCATCCTGGGAAGGATGAAACAGCAACTTCGACGAGGTGGCAGCAGGCATATCCTCTACTGTGCCGACCTTGTTCCACGTATAGCCCGAGGCATCATTGTCACGGACACGCAGCTTCACTCGATAGTCGCGGTAGCCATTGCCGTTGCTGGCGATGACGCGGAAGATGACCGTATCGGTGAAATCAATGCTGTCCTTCGCCTGATGCAACGTCCACGACGTCGTATCGGCGGCAGGAGCATAAGCGATCGTGCCCTTACCGGCAACGGTCACCAGCACCTTGTCCAGGAGAGAGCCCGTGGGCAGGAGGTCGACATTAGTGATGGTGCCGCCGAGTTGATCAATGCGCATCCGCATCGACGAGGCATTCGTCGTCGTATAGTAGGTGCTGTCAGCACCAGAGGTAGCCGTTGTCGTGACGACACGCCGGACGGCTGTCATCTGGAATGAGCTGATGAAACAGTCGCTCGTCAGTTCCACTTCATCATTGTCACTGCTGCACGCGAGGAAGCCCGTAGCAACAGCTACGAGCATCAACAGCGCATATATCGTTTTATTCATGTCAGTCTTTTCGGGTTAAAAGCGACTGCAAAAGTACTGCTTTTTCTCGCGCGGACGAAATATAAAGGTATAAAAAACGACTTTTACAGCCTGTTATTAGGCAAAATTAACGTGTATAGGCCTCCCTTTAGGGTCTGTTTGGAATTGCGGAGCCCTCACGCCGTCACCCAACACGATGGCGGAACGTTCGACATATGCCTCATCCCAGAGGTCTGCGTCAATGAATGACTGAAGGGTCTGAGCCCCACCTTCGACAAGAATCGACTGGACCTCTCGCGTCTCTCCGCTGCTCAGACGAAGAGGGCGAAGGCAATCATCCAATGAGGAGACGGCAACCACATCGGGTGACGGCTCCTCGCCGACAGACGTCAGGCGCTTGCCTTGCAGCACGATCCGCAAAGGGTTACGACCAGGCCACATACGGGTCGTCAAGCTCGGTTGATCCAGCTCCCATGTACGATGGCCCACGAGGATGGCTTCATGAGTGGCGCGCAGGCGGTGGACGAGCATCTGCGTCCAGGGCGTAGAGAAGCGTACGGCTTCGCCGTCAGCGTGGCTCATGCGACAACGATCCATGAATCCGTCGGCGCTCTCCGCCCATTTCAGCGTCACATACGGCCGGCGTAACTCATGCTGCGTGAAGAACTTGCGGTTGAGCCACCGACATTCTTCCTCCAGCACACCGACCACGACCTCGGCACCGGCTTCGCGTAATCGAGCAATGCCTCGCCCGCAGACCTTAGCGTTAGGATCACTACTCCCGACCACCACACGACGGAATCCTTTCTCCACCAGCAGCTCGGCACAGGGCGGTGTCTTGCCCCAATGCGAGCAGGGCTCAAGGCTCACATAGATTGTCGCAGCGTGAAGCAGAGCCCTGTCAGCGGGCCGAACGGAACGCACGGCATTGACCTCGGCATGTGGACCGCCGTAAGCGCGATGCCATCCCTCGCCGATGATCCGGCCGTCATGCACGATGACTGCGCCCACCATTGGGTTAGGGGCTGTTGTCAGGCTGCCACGACGTGCGAGCTGCAGACAACGCATCATAAATCGTTCATCTGTCGTCATCTCAAATGTCTATTTCGAAGATTTATCTTTTTACTCGTATAACGGTTATTTTTTCAACAATCAGCGCACCACTTTCAGCAAAAATCGCTACCTTTGCCCCATGAATCATCGACAACTCATAGCGGCGCTCACGCCACTCCATGGAGCTGGCGAGGCTCGCGCCATCGTCCGGATGGTGATGGAGGAACGTTTCCACCTCACCCAAACAGACCTTTTGCTCGGCAAAGATACTGAATTATCCTCAACCGACCTCGCAGAACTCGAAAAAATTGCTCACCAACTCCTCACTGGCGCTCCCGTTCAGCATGTCCTGGGCTATGCTGACTTTTGCGGGCTCCGTTTCCGTGTCACTCCCGATGTCCTTATCCCCCGCCCCGAGACCTCAGAACTGGTGCACTGGGCCATTGACACACTTCAAGCCGTCACGCCGCTGGCTACCGATACGCCTAAGCGTCACGTTTCCACGCCGTTCAGCCTCATTGACTTCTGTACCGGATCAGGCTGCATCGCCATCACTCTTGCCCTGACATTTCCTCAAGCGCATGTCTTAGCCGTTGATATCAGCGACGCTGCTCTTGACGTGGCACGCCACAATGCAGCCGTCATGGGTGCCACCAACGTCACCTTTCTTCAACAAGACATCCTGCAATCATCATGCGCCGCCGAGGGCAGCCCCCAATCCTATTTTGACGATGTGTGCTCCAGCCTCATCATTGCCAACCCACCCTACGTGCGTCAGTCAGAAGCCTCCGACATCGTCCCCACAGTCCTTGACCACGAGCCTTCCATCGCTCTCTTCGTCCCCGACGACGACCCCCTCTGCTTCTATCGTGCCATTGCCCGCATCGCCCGGCAGAGGCTCGCCACTGACGGTTTCGTCATGACAGAGCTCAATGCAGCCCTTGCCGAACCAACCCGCCAGCTTTTCATCGAAGAAGGCTACACTGACGTCACACTTCGCGATGACCAGTTTGGGAGGCCACGGTTCTTACGTGCACGAGCAGCAAACAGGAGCTGCCATTAGCGGTAACGGCACAGCCGAAGCCCATAGCACGGTCACGGTTGCGCCGGCAACAACTGCAAACCGTCAGGCTGAATGGCGATGAGGTGCCGCTTGTAGAGGTCACCGACAGCTTTCTTGAAGACCTTCTTGCTGACGCCAAAGACCGCATAGATCTCTTCGGCGGGACTCTTGTCGCCGAGCGGTGTGCGCCCTCCGTTGACCTGCAGGTGACGAAGAAGCGTCTCGCTGAAATCGACCACAGCACGCTGTCCCTTCTTCTGAAGACTGAGGTCAATCTTGCCGTCGGGCCGCACCTGCTTGACGTAAGCCGTGACACGATCGCCGCTGTGCAGATGCCTGAAGATCTCGTCATCGAAGAGCAGGCCGGCATATTTATTGTCGACGATAGCCTTGAACCCGAGGTCTGTCTTCTGCCAGATGAGCAAATGCACCTCATCGCCCCCATGATAGGGCGGGTAGTCGTCGGCAAGATAACGCTCGACCTTAGCCGACGCGACGATACGGTACGTCTCGGGATCGACATGAAGATGCACGAGGTAATAGTTGCCCTTCTGCATCTTCATCTTCTGTTCGCGGAACGGCACGAATAGGTCTTTCATCAGCCCCCAATTGAGGAAAGCGCCAAAATTGTTCACCCACGAGACTTGCAACCATGCGAAGTCACCGACTTGTGCCAGCGGCGTCTCGGTGGTTGCGACGAGGCGCTCTTCGCTGTCGAGATAGACAAAAACGTCGATTTCATCGCCTATCTGGGTACCCGAAGGCACATATTTAGCGGGCAGCAGGATATCTTCCGGCCCACCCGCAAGATAGAGTCCTTGGGGTGCCGAGCGTTTGACGGCGAGGTGATTCATCTGTCCGAGACGGACCCTTGTCCTATCCTTTTGCGGTGTGAGGTTCTGATGTTCCATAGCGTGATGGTTTTCGTGGCTGTTGGGGCTCATATCGTGAGGCTTTGAGATGCCGGTGCATCCGTGTCTAGTGGCTCTTCCGTCATGTCCTGACCTTCCGGTGCGGCAGTGGTCATGTGTGGTTCTGTCGTACCGATGACCCTTCCGTCCTTCAGATGGATGGTGCGGTCGGTGGTGGCGGCGAGCTGTTCGTCATGTGTGACGATGACGAAGGTCTGCCCCATCTCGTCGCGCAGGCGGAAGAACAGGGCGTGGAGCTCGGCTTTGTTGGCACTATCGAGGCTGCCGCTTGGCTCGTCGGCGAGAATGACGTCAGGGCGGTTGACGAGGGCACGTGCCACAGCGACACGTTGCTTCTCGCCGCCCGAGAGTTGTGACGGCTTGTGCGTAGCACGCTCAGCCAGCCCCATGAACCCGAGCAGCTCCGTAGCACGCTGTCGGGCTTCGCTGCGGCCGACGCCGGCTATGAGCGCAGGAATCATCACGTTCTCCAGCGCCGTGAACTCGGGCAGGAGCTGATGGAACTGGAACACGAAGCCTATGTGCTGACCGCGGAAGCGGGCCAGACTGCGCTGCGAGAGACGGCTGACATCGGTGTCGCCGATCATAACGCTACCGCCGTCAGCAGTGTCGAGCGTACCCATGATCTGCAGCAGCGTGGTCTTGCCGGCACCGCTGGGGCCTACGATGCTGACAATCTCGCCTTTGGCGATGTCGAGGTCGATACCTTTGAGCACTTGCAGCGTGCCAAAGGACTTAGTGATATGTCGTAGATGTATCATCGGAAGGAATGAAATATAAGGATTAAAGCAATGTGAGTTAGTTCCGCAGGCGTTGAAGCCATTGTTCGAAGCGCAACTGACGTTGCGTCACGCTCTGTCCGTTGGGCGCAAAGACAGAGAGAGAGTCTTGAGGATCACCGTACTGGTCGGGATAGAGCAGGATGACGCCCGCCTGTCCGAAATGGCGTGCCAGATAGGCCGGAAGGGTATTCAGCGCTGGGGTATGCGAGATGAAACCGGCGCGTGCGGTCACGATGACCAGGAGGTCGTCATGTTGCATCTCCTGAGGCAGACGTGTCAGCAGGCTGCCGAAGCCGTGCTCGACCTGCACGTCCATCGTGACTGACGGGTGGTGTTTGCCGAGATATTCGCGAATATAGTAGCCTGTGTCGCCGATGGTATGGAAGTACATGGGTTGTGCCGTGAGTTCGCCGATGCGGCAGAGGTGTTCAAGCCATTTGTAGAAACCGACCTCATACTCGGCCATCGGCGGCACGGCGACAACGATCCGGCGGAGCGTGCCCAGCGGCAGGGGTAGCCGCACGAGCAACACCTCGCGGTGGGTCGTTGCCAGCACGCTCTGCGCCACGACGCCGAGGCGCCCTGACAGCCGTCCTCCATCCTCGTGCAGGCCGAGGATGACCTCGCCGGCATCCACCTCTTTCATTGTATGAGTGATGGCACTGGCCACGTTGGAACTGATACGGCTCATGGTGGACATCGTGACGTCGGCCGCCGCAGCGATCTGTCGGGCCCGTTCCAGGTTATGCTCGCCCTGTGCCCGCAGGCTGTCGTCAGGGTCGTCGTCCATCGACACCGCCAGGCCCATGAAGCTGTCGGGGATGCGCGGGTTGCGGATCATGATGGAAAGCTGCGTCAGGGGGTCCACGGTCTCAGGGTACGCATAGGCCGTCAGGCACTTACCGTGATAGCTGCCTCGGTTACGCTCCAGCTCGTTGGTGCGGAGTGCCAGACGCCGCGCTCCCTGTCCTGTGGCCAGCGAACTAACGATGCAAGAGAAGAGGATGAGGATGACGGTGACATTAAGCACCCGCACGTCCATGAGTTCCACCCCGGGCTGTGTGCCGATCATCACGATGGCCAAAGCTCCGGCAGCGTGGGAATTGGTCAGGCCGAACATGATCAGACGGTCGGCACGCGAAAGACGGTCGAGGCGCTGCATCACGAGCGCTGCCAGCCACTTGCCTATCGTGGCAGCCACGATGATGACGCCACACATCATCAGGATGCTGGTGTCACGCAAGACTATGCCCACGTCGATGATCATGCCGACACCCACGAGGAACCAGGGCACGAAGAGCGCGTTGCCTACGAATTCTATGCGTGTCATCAAGGGACCGCCATGCGGGATGACGCGGTTCAGCACCAGTCCTGCCAGGAAGGCGCCGAGCAGTCCCTCAAGTCCTACGGTCATGGCCAGGCAGGCTCCGACGAAGACCATGACAAGCACGAAGACGTACTGCGTCACGGCGTCCTCGTTTCTGCGCAGGAACCATCGCCCTATCTTCGGGAAGGCCCATGCCACGGTGACGATGTACAATGCAATGCCGGCCGCGAAGCGCAGCCAGTACCACACGTCGCCGCCGCCGCGCTCGTTCTGCACGACGATGGCCAAGAGCAGCAGCGCACTGAAGGAGGCTATGGCGGTAGCTATGATGGAATAGACGACACTCGGATGCTTGCCCAGGCCGTAGCGCCCGACGATGGGATAGGTCACCAGCGTATGCGAAGCCAGGATGCAGCTCAGCAGCAGCGACGTCTCGAGACTGAAATGGAGGACATACAGCGCCGTGAGCAGGCCCACGAGACCCGGGATAAGGAACGTCAGCAGGCCGAACAGGGCACCAGAGCGGCCATGGCGGCGGAAGCTGCCCATATCCATCTCGAGACCCGCGAGGAACATAATGTAATAAATACCGACCTGCCCGAACAACTCGAAGGAGGCATCACGCGCCAGGATATGGAACCCATGGTCACCCAGCAACACACCGGCCACGATGAGGCCGATGATGTGCGGGACGTGCAAGCGGCGGAAGATGATAGGCGCCAGCAACAGCACAAGCAGCATGACGAGGAAGATCCACGCCGGATTCGTTATCAATGGTTCCATTTCGGCCACAAAGATAAGCAAAAGTTTAATGTTGATGGTTTAAAGTTGATAGTTTTTAACGAAAAAGTGACCCGAGAAGGCTTAATGTAGAAAAGTTGCTGCAAAATGAATAGATTTTTGCCATCGTGAAGCACAAAAAAGTCGTATCTTTGCCATGGCAAACAAACATAGCCCTCAATGATGAAACGCTTTCTCCTCATTCTCGCGCTGGTCATGGCAGCGCTCACGGCCACTCAGGCTCAGAAGCCACGGAGCATCGTCCCGCTGGCCGACCCGTACATCCTGCTCGACGGGAACACCTATTACGCCTATGGCACTCATGCCGCCGACGGCATTGAATACTGGACTTCCACCGACCTGATGACCTGGCAGTACGGCGGCCTGGCGCTGAGCAAGTCCGACGCCTCAGAGCAGCGTTGGTTCTGGGCGCCCGAGGTCTATCACATCGGCGACCGCTACGTGATGTATTTCTCAGCCAACGAGCACCTCTTCGCCGCCGTCGGCGACTCGCCGCGCGGGCCCTTCCGGCAGGTCGGTGGCTACATGCTGGAGAGCGTGCTGGGCGACGAGAAGTGCATCGACTCGAGCGTGTTCCGCGACGACGACGGCTCCTTCCAGCTCTTCTTTGTGCGCTTCACCGACGGCAACTGCATCTGGACGTGCAGGCTCGAGGACGACGGCATCACGCCGGTGGCAGGCACGTTGCGCCACTGCCTCAGCGTCTCGTCACCCTGGGAGTCGAAAATGGGACGCGTCTGCGAAGGCCCCTTCGTCCTCAAGCACGACAACCTCTACTACCTCACCTACAGCGCCAACGACTACCAGAGTCCGGACTACGGCGTAGGCTTCGCCATGGCCCGCACGCTGCGCAACTCATGGAGCAAGTACGCCGGCAACCCCATCCTGCAGCGGCGCGACGACCTCGTCGGCACCGGCCATCACTCGTTCTTCACCGACAAGGACGGGCAGCTGCGCATCGTCTTCCACGCCCACGACAGCCAGTCGGCCATCCATCCCCGGCGGATGTACATCGGCACCGTCAGCTTCGAAGGACGCACGATGAAGATCACCGACGACCCGATCCTTCGTCCTTGCAGCAAAGACCTCTATATCAAAGGCAATATCGTGGCGCCCGACACGAAGCTCACCTACGACGGCGACGGGCGCTACTCCGGCACCGTGACGCTCGACGACGGGGGCGAGCTTCAGTTTGTCAACAAGCACATCTGCTTCGCCTACGACAACGACGACGAGAAGGCGTTCTTCAAGAACACGCACATCAACGGAGGCACCTACCACTTCAGCGTCGACGTCAATGCCGGCACCTGGGACGCCGAGGCTCCAGTCGACGAGCACCGCATCTCGGCCTTCGGCTCGTCGGTGTGCAACGGGCAGGGCGCCACCGACTTCCGTGGCTACGCCTACCTCTACGGCCAACAGCTTGAGCAGCGTCACGCCCAGCAGCTGTCCGCCCATCCCTTCCACGTCCACGGCATCGCCATCGGCGGCAACACGACTCAGAGCCTGCTCAACCGCTATGCCGACCTGACGCACGACTTCTCGCGCTACGTCATCGTCGGGCTCTCGATGGGCAACGAAGGCATCCACGAGGCGAGCGACAAGCAGGCCATCGTCAACCAATTTACCACTAACCTCCAGAAGATCGTGGCGCAGGCCAAGGCCGACGGCAAGGTGCCGGTGGTGATGAACAACTACACGCGCAGCGACTTCACCCTCGACGACTACGCGGCCATCAAGCAAGCCAACCTGATGATCCACGAGTGGGACGTGGCTTCGGTCAATACGCTCGGTGCCATAGACGACGGCACGGGCAAGTGGGCTGCGGGATTCATCGCCGACAACGGGCATCCCAACACGGCCGGACACAAGGAGTTCATGTACGCCATGCCACCATCGCTCTTCGACGCCCTGGCCGCTGGCAAGACGGCACCCGAGCGTGACGCCACACAGTCGATGGCGCTGTCCGGCGGCGCCAGCCTCCGCTTCACGGCCGAAGGGACGCTCCACCCCTTTGCCCTGAGCCTGCGCTTCCGTGGCAACGAGCCCGGTCAGCTGCTCAGCGCCTCGTCGGAGTCACGAAATTTCGCAGTGAGCATCGACGATGACGGGCACATCGTAGGCCGCGTCAACGGCTCCGAGGCGTTCCGCAGCGAGCAAGCAGTCGACGCCTCGGCATGGCACACGCTGACCGTCTCCCACTACTATGCCCGGGGTCGCACCTTTATATATATAGATAACGTTGAGATCGGCAACGTACGCGGCCGTCAGCTCCTCAGCGACTTCATCGTCGGCGACACGTCCAGCGCCGTGCGACGCGACGTCAGCGAGCTGATGTTCTGGCGTGCTGCACTCTCGCCCGAAGAGGTCGAAGCCGTGGTCGGCGGACGTATGCTCAGGTCCAGCCTCGAGCTCTACGTCCCCCTGAAAGGACCCGAGGCGCTGGACAACAAAGCCGTGAGCATGAACAGCCTACGCTATGTGCCCGGCCAGCTGACTGCCGTCGGCGAGGTACGCGCCGCGACGGACGCCCTGCCGCTGTACAACCTGCTGGGACAGCGCGTCGACTCATCCGCCCAGGGCATCGTCATCAGCCAGCACCGCAAGATGGTTGTACGCAGGACACCCTGATTCATCTTTTTAGCGCTAAAACACAAAAATATGAGTGAAAAGTGTGCAAGTATCAACGAAAATCATTACTTTTGTCGCGCCAATACACATTATTAACCCTTTTAGCACATCAGAAAAGACTATGAAGAAGTATGTTTGCGACCCCTGCGGCTACGTCTATGACCCCGAGCTCGGCGACCCCGACAACGGCATAGCTCCCGGCACCGCTTTCGAAGACCTCCCCGAGGACTGGGTATGCCCCATTTGTGGCGTAGGCAAGGAAGATTTCTCGGCTGAGGAATAAACCCTACGACGACACACCGACGCGTTAACGAGCTGATACGTCAGCACGTTGACGCGTTGTTGCTATGAACCACCGACAATGATGACCTACGAACAAGCCCTCAGCCGCATGGCAGCGCTCTGCAGCACCAGCGAGCACTGCGAGAGCGACATACGGCAGAAGCTGGCGAAAGCGGCGATGCCACCAGCCGACATCGAACGCATCGTGACGTACCTCTACGACAACGCCTACCTCGACACGGCCCGCTACTGTAACGCCTACGCCAGCGACCAGCTGCGCTTCGCACACTGGGGGCGCATGAAGATCGCACAGGCCCTGCGCATCAAAGGCTTGCCGCAGACCGACATCAACGAGGCTTTGGACCTGCTGCCCGAGGAGGCCTATGCCAGCGTCCTGCACGACCTGCTGCGCCAGAAAGCACGCACGCTCCACGACGAAGACGAATTCACGCGGCGGGCAAAGCTCATGCGCTACGCCGCCGGACGAGGCTTCACGGCCAACGAGATCATCGACGCCATGGATTCCGTAAACATTAATTAAACAGCCACTTAAAACTATTATGCCTATGAAAACAACGTTACTCGCTACCCTACTGACAACGCTGTCCCTCGTCGGGATGGCACAGGAGACGCCAACAGCGCTCACCACAGCCAGCCAGCAGACCGCCTTCACGCTCTTCGACGCCGTCGCCCGGCAGCAGACGGGCAATATATGCTTCTCGCCGCTGTCGGCACAGATGGCGCTCGCCATGCTGCAGAACGGCGCTGCTGGCAACACGCTCACACAGCTGCAACAGGCACTCGGCACGCAGGGCTTCACGGATCAAGAGATCGGACAGTTCTATGCACACCTGTCCGAGCAACTGACCGAGCGGCCGCCCTACAGCACATACGCAGACTATTATGAGGCCATTGCCGAGGAGATGCAGACCGACCCACAAGAGATATACGACGGCTTCTACCCCCGCTGCGAACTCGCCAACAGCCTATGGACACGGCCCGGCTTGACGCTCTACGACACGTTCACCGAGGCACTGCGCAGCAGCTACGACGCCGGCGTGGATGCCGTGCGGTTCAGCACGTGGGAAGGCATCGAGAGAGTCAACGGATGGGTCTACGAGCACACCCACGGTCTCATACCTATGCTCTACGACAAACCTCGGTCCTCCGACCTGGCCGTCGTGCTGACGAACGTCCTCTACTTCAAAGGCAGCTGGACCAAAGAGTTCGATCCTGAAGCGACCCACAAGGCGCCGTTCCTGCTGGACGAAGACACCTACGCCACCGTGGACATGATGCTCGACCGTGGCCGCTATGAGTGTGCCGTCACGCCGTCGTTCCAGACCATCACCCTACATTACGGCACCTCGAATGACTTCTCGATGACGCTGTTCGTGCCCCTCGAAGGCACCGAGTTGCCGCCTCTCACCTACGACGACTGGAAGGCATCACGACAGATGACCCTCCTGCACATCAACCTCTATATGCCCGTCTTCGCCATCGACCAGCAGCGCTACTCACTGGAGGATATACTGATGAACTTAGGCGTGACGGATGCCTTCAGCCTCAATGCAGACTTCTCCAGGATGACCGATTCGCAACTCAAGGTTGAAAATGTCTATCAGCTGAGCAAGATCTCGGTGAACGAGAAAGGCACCGAGGCGGCAGCACTCACCGTTATCGAAATGCCTGATGGCATCGATCCGACACGCCCCGAGGACTACCAAGACTTCAAGGCGGACCGTCCCTTCTACTTCACCATCCAGAACAACAAGGCCAACGCCATCCTCTTCGCCGGCCGCGTGACTCACCTCGAAGGCCCCGTGGGACAGGTCAACGCCATAGACGCCCTGTCCGCCGCAGGCCACAGCGCCACCACCTTCGACCTGATGGGCCGCAGCGTCAACACAACACCCACTCGTGGCGGCATCTACATCCGCGACGGCAAGAAAGTGGTCATCAAGTGAAGTCAGCTGGGTGTGTCAACGATAGCACCTATGTGTGTAGGCCAACGACTATAGGGGTGAAGGCCAACACCTATAGGGGTGAAGGCCAACACCTATAGGGGTGAAGGCCAACAACTATAGGGGTGAAGGCCAACAACTATAGGGGTGAAGGCCGATGACCATAGGGGTGAAGGCCAACAACCATAGGGGTGGAGGCCAACGACCATAGGGGTGGAGGCCAACGACCATAGGCGTGTAGGCTATAAAAGGCAACCGTGCCGGCTGTTTGACGTGGGTCAGACAGTCGGCACGGTTGTTCGTTGATTGTGGCTACGCCTATTTGGCGTCCTTAGGCAAGGTGATGTTGAGCATGAAAGCACCTACGAAGGCAGAGGCGAGGGTACCGCAGAGGATGCCGAGCTTGGCCTCGTTGAGCATATCGGCGCCTTCGGTCCCGAGATGTGCGGGATAGCTGAGGGCGGCGATGAACATCGACACGGTGAAGCCGATGCCGCAGACCATGCAGACGCTGGCGAAGGAGCGCCAGTTGCCGCCGGCGGGCATCTGGCACCAGCCCAGCTTGATGCTCAGCCACGAGAAGCTCAGCACGCCCGTGAACTTGCCCAGCAGCAGACCCAGGAACACGCCCAGGGCGACACCGTGGAACAGGCTGCCGATGCTCATGCCCGTGAAGTCAACGCCAGCATTGGCGAAGGCGAAGAGGGGGATGACGAGATAGTTGATGGGCAGTGCCAGGTAGTCCTCGATGTCCTGCAGCGGAGAGATGAGGTAGTCGGAGGCTTTCTCAATGCGGCGCAACACCTGTATATCATCCTTGCTGACAACCATCGCCTTCTTGCGGTCGGCCTCGGTGAAGTCGATGTCCGGGTATTCCTTCAGGTACTCGCGGATGTACTCCATATAGTAGCGCGTGCCGTGCGACAGGTTGGCCGGGATGCAGAAGGCCAGCACGACGCCGGCGATGGTGGCGTGGATGCCCGAGTTCAGCACCATGTACCATAGGATCAGGCCGAAGCTCATGTAGAACTGCTTGAGGCGCACGTCGCGCTTGTTGCCGATGAGCAGGATGGCAACGACGACGGCAGCGCCGAGCAGGTAGGACCACGAGAGCCCCTGCGAGTAGAAGAGCGCAATGACGATGATGCCGCCAAGGTCATCGGCCACGGCAAGGGCGGCCAGGAAGATCTTAAGCCCCAGGGGCACGCGCTTGCCGAACATCGAGAGCACGCCGAGCGAGAAGGCGATGTCCGTGGCCATGGGGATGGCGCAGCCGCGCTCCATGAGCGGATGGCCGTAGCACACCAGGAAGAAGACGATGACGGGCGTCAGCATACCTCCGCAGGCGCCGATGATCGGCAGCAACGCCTTCTGGCGGCTGGAAAGCTCGCCGCACAGCACCTCGCGCTTGATCTCAAGACCCACGCTGAGGAAGAAGAAGAACATGAGGAAGTCGTTGATGAAGTCCATCAGCGACATGGCATGACCGCCGTGGCTGAAGACGTTGAAGCCGCCGATGCTCAGCGAGACGGGTTGTTGCCACAGCCAGGCATACAGTTCGCGAGTGGCAGGGAGGTTTGCAAAGATGAGCGCCAACACGGTGGCGACGATCAGCAAGACGCTGGCGTTGACATAGCGCTTGATAAGTCCGCTGAGTGACGAATCTGGTTGTTTTACTTTTGACATTTTATTGAATATTAACTTTAACTGTCTCATTGTTTCACCACGGCCCGGACGACGAACCAGGCGTGCATGGCCAACGCCCGGAACCATCCGTAGTGGCGGGCCATCAGCCGCAGGCGTTCCATGAGCGAGCGACGGTGGTTGCGCGTGGTGAGCCCCTCGGCGAGATAGTCCGTCAGGACGAGCTTCGTGTTGTGCACGGCCAGCCCGCGGCGCTCGGCGCTGCGGAGCACGCGGATGCACCAGTCGTAGTCGGCCGAGTAGCGATAGCGGAGGTCGTAGGCGGTGACCCGTGCGATGTCGGTCCGGGCATAGAAGCTCTGGTGGCAGACGAGCATACCGTGCAGGAAGCTCAGCGCCGTCAACCGCTCGGGAGCCTCGAGGCGACGGTGGCGCAGGAAGCGGCCCTCGTCGTCCACAAGGTCCGTCTCGCCATACACGACGGCCGGCAGCCGCGACGTGTTGTAGCGGGCCAGCTGCTGCGAGATGTCGGACAGCAAGGTCGGCGTGTGGAACGTGTCGCCGGCGTTCAGGAAGACGACATAGTCGCCCTTGGCCAGCAGCAGGGCCTTGTTCATCGCGTCGTAGAGGCCATTGTCCGGCTCGCGCACCAACACGATGTTATGCGGATGCCGCATGTCGGTGTTGTGCTCGACGTAGCGATGGATCTCCGCCATCGTGGTGTCGTTGGAGCAACCGTCGATGATCAGGTGCTCAACGGCATCGTAAGTCTGGGCCGAGACGCTGTCGAGGGTGCGGCGGATGGTCTTTCCGGCGTTGTAGGTGACGGTGACTATGGTGAACTTAATCATGTGTGTACTCTTCTTTTAGCTGGTGACTGCCGCGGCCTGTCTGGCCGAGCAGGCGCTCGTAGAGCTGTATGTGCTGACGGGCGACGGCCTCCTCGCTGTAGCGCGATGCGACGCTCTGCCTGAGCACGTCGGCCGGCAGGCGGGCCTCGAGCGCCCATCGTATGCCGCAGGCCAGGTCGTCGATGTCGCCGAAGCGGGCCAGGTAGCCGTCGATGCGGTGGCTGATGATGTCTGTCTGCCCGCCGCGGTCGAAGCTGACAGGCGTGCAGCCGCAGGCCATGGCCTCGATGATCGTCTGGCCAAACGTCTCATAGTCCGAGCTGTTGACCAGCACGTCGGAGGCCGAGTAGACGCCGCTCAGCGCCTCCGGGCCGGCGACGGGGCCGAGGTAGGTGGTGGGGCACGGAGCCTGGCGCAGCAGCGCAGCGTCCTTGACGCCCCCGAACAGCAGCAGGTGGAGCGGCGCGGCGCCGGGCGTAGACGCCAGACGGCCCAAGGCCGCCATCAGGCGCGGCAGACCTTTCATCGCATTGTCGATGCGTGCTGCGCCGAACGCCACGACGCGTGCCGCTGCGGGCAGGCCCAGACGGCGGCGTGCCTCCTGACGCGGCAGTGCCTCGAAGGCGCCGAGAGGCAGCGTGTTGGGGATGGTCGCCACCTCATGGCCGGCCGTCAGCGCGCTCTCCCGGGCCCGTTCGGCCATCCACCGGCTCACGGCGACGAACGTCAGCGGAGCGCCGGCATAGGCCTTGACCTTCTGGCCGAAGACCGTGGCCGACCAGTCCGACGCGCCGGGCCGCTGCAGCTGAGGGCAGTCGTGGCAGCAGCTGTGGTAGTGACGGCAGTCGGCAGCATGATGGCAGATGCCCGTGACGGGCCACATATCGTGCAGCGTCCACACCACGGGCTTGCCGCTGTGCAGGATGCCATCGAGCGTACGCATCGACAGCAGGCCCTGGTTGACCCAGTGCAGATGGATGACGTCGGCCTCGCGGAAAGCGGGGTGACGGGTGATGTCGACGCCGGCGTTGGCGATGTCCACGGACCACAGGCCCTTGCGGCTGAAGCCGTTGGCGGCCCACAGGCACAGGCGTTCCCAGAGGAAGGCACCGCGCAGACGGCAGCGCTGCGGAAGGGCAACGGTCGTGGCGAGGGCGCTCTGCTTGTCACGCACGAGCAGACGGGCCTCGACGCCGAAGCGATTCAAGGCTGCAGACAGACGGGAGGCCGCGATGGCCGCACCGCCGCTCTGCTCGGACGTGTTGACAAGGAGGACGCGCATGTCTGGGGGTCGAGCGTAGGGGACTACGCTGTTTATTTTGCGCGGCAAAGTTACAAAGAAAATCACAAACGACCGCCTGAAAAGGCTTTTTTTGACCCTCGGAGAGCTCGTATCAGCCACAAAACAAGACAAAATGAAGGAAAAACGAAAAAAAACTTTCACTTTCGACACGCAACGTTCAACTTTTTATTACCTTTGCACCCGCTATCCGAAGCCCAGATGGTGGAATTGGTAGACACGAGGGACTTAAAATCCCTTGGCCAGTGATGGCCGTACGGGTTCGATTCCCGTTCCGGGCACGTTGACACGTTAGCATAGTAACGAGCTAACACGTGAACAGGCTTACACGTTGACACATTAACACGTTGACAGGTTAACTCATCGACACGTTAACACGTTTGCACTGAGATGCATTAATGGGTTAAAGGCCAACGGGACAATGACGCTTAACTAATTAACATACTAATGACATGAAACGACTGACCATCCTTACATCCCTTTTGGTAATGGCCTGTCTGTCGCTGTGTGCGCAGACGCTTCCGACATTCTCTACCGACGAGGCAGAGACGTGGTACATCATTCAGTTCCGCCGTGGCGAAGCGGCGCTGCAGGACATGGGCGAGGGCGTCAAGCTGCAGACCGCCGACGTCGACAAGAACAACGCGGCTCAGCTGTGGAAAGTCACGGGCACACAGAACAGCTGCGAGATCATCAGCAAGGCCGGACGACACATATATTATAATGGTGAGCGCTTCGCCGCCTCGACCGCACAGAGCGGCAACCTGAAGCTCGTCAAGACGGCCAACGCCGACTTCCGCCCGGCCTGGGAGATACAGGCCAACGGCGTCAGCGGCAAGTCCATGAACCAATGGGGCGGCTTCGGCGTCGGCCGCGAGCTCGGGGCATGGAACGCCAACGACCCCAACAACCCACTCCTCTTCATCGACCCCGCCACGCTGCCCGACACGGACCCGCAGCCCTCGAAGCTCGCCGAGTGGGCCGTGACGCCCTACTCCACCTTCCGCCCCGACGAGCCACTGACGCTCTGGTACACCACGCCCGTCACCAAGGCCACCGTCGCCGACCCGTGGATGGAATATGCGCTGCCCATCGGCAACGGACAGCTCGGAGCCATGATCTACGGAGGCATACGCCAGGACATCGTGCAGTTCAACGAGAAGACGCTGTGGACGGGATCGTCAACCGTCTACAACCGCGACGGCGGCTACCAGAACTTCGGACACCTATATATCGAGGACACCGCCGACCGCTTCGGCACGTCCAGCTCGCAGGGCGCGAAAGAGTATGTACGCACCCTTGACATCGCCAACGCCGTGGCCACGGCAGAGTGGAAAAACACCGATAAAACCGTCACTTTCCGGCGCGAGTACATCGCCTCGGCGCCCGACCAGGTCATTGCCGTCCACCTCTCGGCCAGCGAACCCGGCCAGCTCAGCCAACGCATATATCTATGGAACGCGCATAATATACGCGGCAGCTACGCCGACGGCCAAGGCACCTTCGAGGGCGCACTGCAGACCGTCTCGTTCAACGCACGCATGAGGGTCGTCGCCACCGGCGGCACCACGACCACCGACGCCGACGGCGTCCACGTCGAGGGAGCCGACGAGATACTCATCGTACTCTCGGCCGTCACCGACTACGACCCCGTAGCGCCCGGCTTCGTCAGCGCCACCGACCAGCTGGCAGCACGCACACAGACTGCCGTCGACGCTGCAGCCTCCAAGGGCTGGGCAGCACTGCTCGCCGACCACGTCGCCGACTACACCTCGTTCTTCGACCGCTGCCGGCTCACCCTCGACGGAGCCGTCAACACCAAGACGACCGACAAGCTCGTCAACACCTACGCCACGCTCACCAGCAAAGGCGCACTCACCCGCTCCAAGGACGCACGTATGCTCGAAGCCCTCTACTTCGCCTATGGCCGCTACCTGCTCATCGCCAGCTCGCGGGGCATCGACCTGCCCAACAACCTGCAAGGCATCTGGAACCACCGGAACAATCCGCCCTGGTGCTCCGACATACACGCCAACATCAACATCCAGATGAACTACTGGCCCGCCGAGATCACCGGCCTGAGCGAGATGCACGAGAAGTATCTCAACTACCTCTACAACATGGCCGTCGTGCAGCCCGTATGGAAGAACTATGCCACGGGCAGCGGATCGGGCGGGCGCTTCCTCCACCACACGAAGGGATGGGCCTGCTACACCGAGAACAACATCTTCGGATGCTGCACCGACTGGATGGCAGCCAACTACCCTGAAGCCGGCGCCTGGTCGTGCGACCACCTGTGGCAGCACTACCGCTTCACCCTCGACCGCGACTTCCTGCGCCAGACAGCCCTGCCCGTCATGCTCTCCGCCACCGAGATGTGGATGGAACGCCTCAAGAAAGCCAGCGACGGCACATGGGAGTGCCCCAACGAGTTCTCACCGGAGCATGGACCCGTAGAGAACGCCACGGCACACGCACAGCAAATCGTGTGGAACCTCTTCGACCAGACCATCAAGGCCATAGAGATTCTCGGCACCGACGAGGCGGGCGTCAGCGAAGCCTTCCTCAGCCAGCTGCGCGAGAAGTTCGAGAACCTCGACAACGGCCTGCACACCGAGCAGTACGCCGGCAAGACCATCCTGCGCGAATGGAAATACACCGACTTTGCCACCGGCAACGGCGGCGAGACGGGGCATCGCCACCTCTCGCACATGATGGCGTTATACCCCTTCGCCAACCTCCCCTCATCGAGCCCCTACTACGCACCGGCCGTTCAGAGCCTGCGCCTGCGCGGCCTGGCCTCGACAGGATGGTCAATGGGCTGGAAGATGAACCTGTGGGCACGTGCCCTCGAACCAGACCAGTGCGTCGAGCTCTTCCGCCTCGAGTTCAAGCACAGCACCAGCTACGGCACCGACCAGTCCAAGGGCGGCGTGTACTACAACCTGTTTGACTCGCACGCTCCGTTCCAGATCGACGGCAACTTCGGCGTGGCAGCAGGCATGGCCGAGATGCTGCTGCAGAGCCACACCGACACGCTACAGCTCTTGCCCGCCCTGCCCTACGTATGGCCCAAGGGCAGCGTGCGCGGCCTCCGCGCCGTCGGCGGCTTCGAGGTTGACGAGCAGTGGGACGAGGGCAAGCTCACCGAAGCCACCATCATCAGTCATGCCGGGCAGACGATGGCCATCGCCTACCCCAACATCGCGGACTATGTGATTAGCGCCGACGGACAGCCCGTCGAGGCCACCGTGCTCTCGCCCGACCGCGTCGTCGTACCGGTGACCACGCCCGGAACAGCCTACACCGTCACGCCACGCGCCGACGACGACCGGATCCGTGAAGTACGTGGCGGTGAGCAGCACGACAGCGATGGGCAACTGACGGGCAGCAAGCCTTACTACAACCTCAGTGGACAGCGCGTTGAGACAGCTCAGCGCGGTGTCTACGTCACCGAGGGACGCAAGGTTGCGCTCCGGTAAGTATTCAACTAATGAGCTTGCTTTACTTTTTACGTCAGCACAAGAAGGGGCGTAATCCATTTCATACGTTTTCTACTTTTCCTTGCCATAGACTCCTAAGAGGGTGACCTTACCCTCCTAAGAGACTTGCCGTAGACTCCTAAGAGACTTGCCGTAGACTCCTAAGAGACTTGCTGTAGACTCTCAAGGGGGTGGCTCCGCCTAACGTAGCGAGGCAGCACGCCCAAGGTAAGAAGGACGCCGACACGCTCAGCGCTGCGGGTCGTCGTACTGAATCTGCAGCAGTTCGAGACGCCGGTGTAGCTGTCGCTGAAGGGCTTCCATGCCAGGCTGGCCGTAAAGGTTGTGCATCTCATGAGGATCGTTGCGCAGGTCGTAGAGCTCCCAGGCGTTGACATCGTGCCCGTAAAAATGAATCAGCTTGTAGCGGTCGGTGCGGATGCCGTAGTGGCGGCGCACATCGTGCTCGGCCGGGTATTCGTAGTAGTGGTAGTAGATGGCATCCCGCCAGTGGCTTATCCGATGCCTGTCGGCCTTCGTGGCTGCCTTGCCCTTGAGCAGCGGCAGGAGCGAGACACCTTGTATGTCGGCCGGGACAGGTGCGCCAGCCAACTCGAGGAACGTGGGAGCATAATCGATATTTTGCACCATTTCATCGATGATACCCCGGCGCTCGAGACCTTTCGGCAGACGCATGACGAGCGGCGTGGACAGGCTCTCCTCGTACATGAAACGCTTGTCGAACCAACCGTGCTCGCCCATATAGAAGCCTTGGTCAGAGGTGTAGACGACGAGGGTGTTGTCGAGCAACCCATGGTCACGCAGATAGTCGAGGACACGTCCCACCTCTTGGTCCAGGGCGTGCACGACCTTGGCATAATCGCGCATATAGCGCTGATATTTCCATTCGAGGAGCTTGGCATCACGCGAACCGTCGACGCTGCTCTGCGACTGACGAGGCAGGAAGTTGTAGTCGGTGCCCCATTCGTCGTAGAACTGACGCGAGAGGGGGACATAGAAGGCGTCGTAGCGTGCCCGCTCGTCCTTGGACAAGCGACCTATCATGTTCTGATAGCTGCCCGAGAGACGGGTGCGGGGCGTCTCGTCGGGACTGACAAACATCTTGGTATCGTAGACGATATCCATATCCTTGCCAATCTCCATCTCCGTCCTCGCGGCAGCCTGGCGACCGGCATAATCGTCGTGGAACTCGGGCGGCAGCGGGAAAGTGGTGTCTTCGTAGAGCGTCAGATCGTCGAGGGCGGGCAGCCAGGCGCGATGGCAGGCTTTATGATGGATAAACAGGGCGAAGGGGCGGGCTGTGGCTGCGGCCGTGCCGCCTGAAGCGTCCGACGGGACACGCTGATCGAGCCATGCCAGCGCCTTGTCGGTGATGATACGCGTGACGTAGCCGCTGTCGACGGCCCGTGTGCCGTCCTGATGGATAAAGACGGGGTTATAATAGTCGCCCTGTGCCGGCAGTATCTCCCAGTGGTTGAAGCCGGTAGGCGTCGACACGAGGTGCCATTTGCCGATGAGCGCCGTCTCGTAGCCAGCGGCCTGAAGCAGCTTAGGCATGGTCTGTTGTGAGCCGTCGAAGATGCCGTGCTCGTTGTTGGTGAAGCCGTTCTTGTGGCTGTGCTTGCCCGTGAGCATACAGGCTCGGCTGGGTCCAGAGAGCGAGTTGGCCACGTAGCTGTGTGTGAAACGCACGCCGTCGGCGGCGATACGGTCCAGGTTGGGCGTCTCGACGAAACGGCTGTCATAGCACGACATCATCTGCGCCGTATGGTCATCGGTCATGATATAGACGATGTTGGGCCGCGTGGACTGTGCCAGCAGGGCGCCAGGCGTGGCCGTGACGAGAAGGAGGAGATTCGTGTAACGGGACATGGGTTGAGATTAGTGATGAGGTATGAGGGAGTGAGTTAGTTGTGGGCACAAAGTTACATAAAAGTAGACAAAAAGCCCCCAGAAGGGTAAAAAAAATGTGTAAGAAGCAAAAAAATAAGGGCAAAACGAAAAAAAACAACCTATTCGGCCGCGTATCTCTAATCTTTTTACTACCTTTGCGCCCGCTTTCCGCACGGGTCGCTGGTAGGATGCAGTGTTCCCTATTATGCCCGCGCAGGACCGACAACAACAATTTAATCTATTCTGTAACAATGGCAGATTTCATCAAAATTGCTGAAGAAGCATTTGCTACGGGCAAGACCTACCCCCAGTTTAAGGCTGGCGACACGGTGACCGTGGCTTACAAAATTGTCGAGGGTAACAAGGAGCGCATCCAGCTCTACC
>CAMOSA010000002.1 GCA_946624335.1 uncultured Prevotellaceae bacterium | reverse complement strand
CTCGCCAGGCTCATAACCTGGAGGTCGCCCGTTCGAGTCGGACCTCCGCAACTAACCGAGGGGACTGTCACCATGGCAGTCCCCTCTCGCATTTCTTAACAAGAGCGGTTGCGGTAATACCTTATATATATTATATAGGTATATCGCCTAAGAGGGAAGCAGGTGCGAATCCTGCACAGTCCCGCTGCTGTAAGTTCCGTCATCGGGCGAACACACGCGCCACTGGCTTTGGCTTCCGTTGATGAGTAATGGGTTAATCTGTTGATTCATTCACGTGCCAAGAGCTGGGAAGGCGTTCGTTCCGGGAACGAGTCAGAAGACCTGCCGCCCTGAAAGCCCCGGCACGACCCTCGAGGACGGGTGACGCCAAACAACAGAATGACAGCACTCACGATAGCAATGGCCGCCATCGCCTTGCTACCCGACACACTGACGACACAACAGATGCCGACGCTGGAGGTCCACGAAAGCCTGCAGCGCCGTTCGTTGCGCTCGTCGGTGGCCATGCAAGTGCTGGACAGGCGCGACTTCCAGAACCTTGGCGTCACAGGCCTCAACGATGCGCTCAGCCGCATCGCCGGCATCACCCTGCGCGACTACGGTGGCGCCGGCGGCCTGACCACCGTCTCCGTCCGCGGCCTCGGTGCCAAGCACACCGGCGTGAGCTACGACGGTCTCCTGCTCTCCGATTGCCAGAGCGGGGCCATCGACGTCTCACGCTACAGTCTGGACGACGTCAAGCACCTCATGCTTACCATCGGCGAGGGCGACGACATCTTCGTCCCGGCACGCCAGGCCTCCTCGCCCGCCACCCTCTCCATAGCCACCATCGCGCCGCCGTCCGCCGACCAGCGGCCGCACATCACGGCCCAGCTGCGCGCAGGTTCCTTCGGCTACGTCAGTCCTTACCTGCGCTATGGCCATAACCTGAACGACCATCTGGCCATCGCCCTGCAAGGCGACTTCACCCACGCCGACAACCAATACCCCTTCACCCTCCACAACGGCACCCTGACCACCCGCGAACGCCGCGCCAACAGCCGCATGAACGCCGGCCATGGCGAAGGCAGCTTCATCTGGCAGGCCAACGCGCGCCACCGGCTGAGCGGCAAGGCCTACTGGTACGACAACGACCGCCAGCTGCCCGGACAGGTGCGCTACTACACCAACCTCAGCCGCGAGACGCTTCGCGAGCAGAACGCCTTCACCCAGCTGAACTACCACGGCAGCTTCAGCAGCGCCCTGGCCCTCAAGACGAGCGCCCGCTTCAACTGGAACTCAAGCGACTACCGCGACCCCCTTTACAGCGGCCAAGTGCGCGATGCACATTATTGGCAGCGCGAACACTACGTGACCAGCGCCTTGCTCTACACGCCCACAGCACATTGGTCCGTCAGCTTCGCCGCCGACTATGCCTTCGCCAACCTCAACAGCACCCTTGCCACCGACCGCCGCCCCTACCGCCACACCCTGCTGCAGACGGCGAGCGCCAAATGGCACACTGAGCGCCTCACCGTCGTCGGCCGCCTGCTACACTCGCTGTACCTCAATGGTGCACAGGTCGGCTCCGGCTCCCGCGACATGCACCGCCTGTCGCCTTCGCTCTCAGCCAGCTACCGTCTGCCCGTCCGCCGTGAGATCTACGCACGCCTGTCCTACAAGAACATCTTCCGCGCGCCGACCTTCAATGAGAACTACTTCTTCCACTACGGCAGCACCGACCTGCGCCCTGAGACGACCGACCAGATCAACGCCGGCCTCACATGGCGCCACGCCAACGCGTCGGCACTCGAGGTGCAGCTGACGGCCGACGCCTACCTCAACCTTGTCCGCGACAAGATCATGGCCGTGCCCGTGAATATGTTCATCTGGCGATGTATCAACCTGGGCCGCACACGTGTCTGGGGCCTCGATGCCACAGCCCGCACGGTCTGGCACATCAACGGCCGTCACACCCTGACCGCCACGGGCAACTACAGCCTCCAACGCGCTACCAACCGCACCAACGAAGCCTCGCCTTACTACGGCTATCAGCTGGCCTACGTCCCGCTGTCATCGGGTGGCGCGGCCGTGAGCTGGGAGAACCCGTGGGTCAACCTGAGCCTGCACGGCGAAGGCACCAGCCAGCGCTACACCACCAACGAGCACTACGACGGCACACGTCTGGCCGGCTACTTCGAATGGACCGCCTCGGCCTACCGCGTACTACGCTTCAGCCGACACACGCTGGAGCTCAGGGCCGACCTGAAGAACCTCTTCGACCGCCAGTACGAAGTCGTGAAGCTCTACCCCATGCCCGGACGCAGCTATATGTTCACCATCAAATATCAGCTTTAATAACCTTTTTAAAACAACAAGACTGCAATGAAAAAGAATCTAATCATCCTTGCATCACTTTTCTGCGCCTCAGCGGCCTTTGTCGCTTGCGACGATGAGAACGAGTCGGGCCCGAAGACCCACGACATCACCGTCACCGAGGGCGTCTTCGTCGTCAACTCGGGCAACTCCTACAACGGTATCGCCGGCAGCCTGACCACCTACAGCCCCTACACGGGCGCCAACAGCACCGACGCCTTCGCCGCCGTCAACGGCCGCTCGCTCGGCGCCACGCCCAACGACGGCATCGCCTACGGCTCCAAGATCTATCTCGTCGTCGACGGCGAGAACCGTATCGAGGTCCTCGATGCCGCCACCCTCAAGGCCACCACGCCCATCAGCACCATCGCGCTGCTCGGGGAGACCGAGGGCGTCAGCCCCCGCCATATCCTCGCCCTCGACGGCCGTCTCTACGTCAGCACCTTCGGCGGCGTCGTGGCCGCCATCGACACGACGGACTACAGCCTCGCTGCCAAGTACAAGGTCGGAGCCTACCCCGAAGGCATGGCCGTCAGCGAAGGTAAGCTGTGGGTAGCCAACAGCAGCTACGGCGACGGCCAGCACCCCTCGCTGAGCATCATCGACCTCTCCAGCGGTGCTGTCGAGACCCTCGAGGATGAGGCCATCAAGAACCCCTCGACGCTCCTGGCCGTAGGCGGCTCGGTCTACGTCATGGAAGGCGACCTCTACGATTGGCAGACTTGGGCCGTCATCAGCGCCGGCGGCCTGCGCAAGGTCACGGGCCGTACCGTCGAGCGCGTCGTCGACGGCGGCATGGCCATGGGCGCCAACCAGATGGCTGCCAAGGACGATGTCATCTACATGATCAAGGATGCCTACACCGCCCCCGTTTGCCTGACCTACAACACACGTTCGGGCGCCGTCAGCGAGATGCCCCTCGAGGGTCTGGTCGCTGCCAACGCCATCAACGTCGACCAGACGACAGGCGAGATCTACGTCCTCTCCTACTCACAGAGCGCGGAGGTGTCGGAGTACACGCAGGCTGACTACAACGCCCCCGGCTTCGCCAACCGCTACGATGCACTGGGCCATCTCGTCGCCACCTTCCCCACCGGCGTAGGCCCCACGGCCATCTTCTTCCGCCAGGGCGTGGTGCAGGTCGCCTACGAGTAAGACCACGGCACCACTGCCAACCCTGTCCTTCACGCTTCACACCCCCGTGAGACGCCACTTCCACCCTACCCTATCCCTGACAATCCTCCTGCTGCTTGTCGCCGCCTGCCACAAGCACAGGAGGATTGACAGCGGGCTGTCCATGCCCCTACGCTACGCCACCAACATACGCTGCGAGCGGGGCGACGGATATTCCGTCTGGACGATGCGCAACCCGTGGGACACGACTGCCGTGCTCCACCGCTATATCCTGCGCCACAAGGCCGGCACCGAGCTGCCCCTCGACGACGCGGCTCCGACATCGGTCATCGACGTGCCCGTCGGCAAGGCCGGCGTGGCCACGGCTGTCCACTGCGGGCTGCTCGACGAGCTGAGCGTGGCAGACGCCATCGCCGGTGTCTGCGAGAAAGAGTACATCGACCTGCCAGCTGTGGCACGAGGACTGGCCGACGGACGCATAGCCGATTTCGGCAACGGTATGAACCCCAACATCGAGCGCATCATGGACGTCGGCCCCGACGTACTCTTGCTCACACCCTTCGAGAACAGTGGCGGATATGGTCGCGTGGAACGGCTCGGCATACCCATCGTCGAGTGCGCCGAATACATGGAAGTGTCACCCCTGGCGCGGGCCGAATGGATACGGTTCTACGCCGAGCTCTTCGGTGTCGGGCCGGCAGCCGACAGCATCTTCGGCGACGTCGAGCGCCGTTACTCATCACTCAAGCACAGGGCAAGCGCAGCGACCTCACGCCCCCGTCTGCTCACCGAGATACCCTACGGCGGACAATGGTTCGTGCCCTGCGGCCAGAGCACCATGGGGATGATGTTCGACGACGCCGGCGCCGACTATGTCTTCAAGGATTTGCCAGGCAGCGGCAGCAAAGGACTGGCCTTTGAGACGGTGCTCGACCAGGCGCACGCCGCCGACCTGTTGCTCGTGAAATACAACAGTCCCCAGCCCCTCACCTACAGCCAACTGCTCGCCGACTACCAGCCTTACAGCCGCTTCCGCGCTTTCCGCGAGCAGCACATCTATGGTTGCGACCTCGCTCATAACCATTTCTATCTCCAGACGCCCTTTCACCCCGAACGTCTCCTGCGCGACCTGATCATCCTGCTCCACCCCGAGCTCATGCCCGGCCAGCAGCCTGTATACTATAGCCCGCTTGCCCAGTAGCCCAACCGCACATGAACCTTAGCCCCCAATCGTTCATAAGACCGTTATGCGCTGATTAACATAATTCGAATCATTGGTGTCCGGTAAACTTTCATTGAGGGCACGCCGAAGTTGTGCCACTGTCTGTGCCTGTCCCCCCTCTCTCTGACGAGGTTATTCAGCGAGAGGCATCGACAAAGCCTCCACCGTAGGTCGTATGGATCTCTACCGTATGCTATAATTTTTTTCGCCAATCATCCTACACTCCTACACCTTTTGCACTTTATTGGCTGAATACCAACGTTATAAATGGGTGTAGGATGGGGTGTAGGATGGGTGTAGGGGTGTAGGATGAAGGCCGAAAACAGGCCTTTCACACAGAATGACCCGCCCCTCTTTTCCCGACTGTCAGATCGCTTAGCGTTATCGTACTGCGTGTTCCCGCAGATATTCATGACGATATGTCCGAGTCCCACCAATGGGAATTGCGAGTTCCACTAATGGGACTTGCTGATAGACTTAGGTAACAAAGGTTGAAGACCTGACGCTCCGGCACGCTCTGCGTAGCAGCGCCAACCAATCTGGCAGACGGTCAAAAAAGGGCGGGCTATTCTGTGAAAAACCGTTAAATCGGCCCTCATCCTACACCTCCTACACCCATCCTACACCCCATCATACACCTCGTAGGCTGCAGATAATCAGGCAATGAAGTGCAAAAGGTGTAGGAGTGTAGGATGAATCCGGAAAAAATAATTTGTATGCTGTCCTTCGCTGGCACTTACAGACCCCTTATGAACTTAAATCATCCATCAATCTAACAGTTCAAAAAAGATTGGAATCCAAGCGAGGATTCCGACCTTTTTGTGGTATGGGGTAAAAAGTTTTAGCGGACACCAATAAACTCGAATTAGTACTGGTGCGATAAAATCGCGTTAAGTTTTACATATCATCAAATAGTGTTAGTTCAGTGACATTATGATTGAGATTGACCAAGTTGTTAGGCATCGTGATGAGTTCCCTGAGTGGAGTTCTCTCCAGGGCAGAGACCCAGTCAATTTCAAATCAAAAAATCAAAGAACGCTCTGAAACCCTTATAAACAAAGGGATATTTCGTATTTAATTAAAATTTATCGCACCACTAATAAACTCGAATGAACGATTGGGGGCTGATGTATGGTTACCTTAGATGTGTGAGACAAGTTACCCGGGTGACTTCATCATGTTACCGGGTGACTTCATCATGTTACCCGGACGACTTCGTCATGTCACCTGGGCGACTTCGTCCGGTCTAGCCTCTGCAGGTCTACAAAGTAATAGTCGAAGGCGTGCCGCTCGTCAGCTGTGTGGTGCTCGCCGTGCACGACCTGCCACTCGTCCATATCTATCTCCGGGAAATAGGCATCAGCCTGCGCCGGCAGGTCGGCGACGATGGTCAGGCAGAGGCGCTGGGCATAGGGCAAGGCCTGCCTGTAGACACTCTCGCCGCCGATGACATAGACCTCGCCGTCGGCGGCACAGGCCTCAAGCGCCGCCTCGAGTGAAGCAAAACGCTCGACGCGCTCGGCACTGAAAGTCACGTCGCGCGACAAGACGACGTTGCGGCGATCTGGCAGGGCACCCTTGGGCAACGACTCGAAGGTGCGACGTCCCATGATGATGGTGTGACCTGTCGTGAGCGTCTTGAAACGCTTCAGGTCGTTGGGCAACCAGTAGAGCAGCTTGTTGCCGAAGCCGATGGCTCCGTCCAGGGCCACAGCGGCGATGAGGCTGAGCGTCGTCATACAGCCACCTCCGCTTTGATGTGAGGCCACGGGTCGTAACCTTCCAACTGAAAATCGTCGTAATGGAAACCGAAGATGTCCTTCACGTCGGGATTGAGCACCATGCGGGGCAGGGGGCGCGGCGTACGTGTCAGCTGCAACCGGGCCTGCTCGATGTGATTAAGGTAGAGGTGAGTGTCGCCCGTAGTATGCACGAAGTCGCCGGCCTCGAGTCCCGTGACCTGCGCCATCATCATCAGCAGCAGGGCGTAGGACGCTATATTGAAAGGCACGCCGAGAAAGGTGTCGGCCGAGCGCTGGTAGAGCTGCAGCGAGAGGCGCCCGTCGGCGACGTAGAACTGGAACATCGTATGGCATGGCGGCAGCGCCATCCGGTCGACCTCGGCGACGTTCCATGCCGAGACGATCATGCGACGCGAGTCAGGGTGGTGGCGGATGAGGCCTACGACGTTGGCAATCTGGTCTATGGTGCCGCCGTCATAGTCGGGCCACGAGCGCCACTGGTGGCCATAGACGGGCCCGAGGTCGCCATTGGCGTCGGCCCATTCGTCCCAGATGGTGACGCCATTGTCATGGAGATACTGTATGTTGGTGTCGCCGCGCAGGAACCACAGCAGTTCGTGTATGATGCTGCGCAGGTGAAGCTTCTTGGTCGTGAGCAGCGGAAAGCCGTCGGCGAGGCGGAAGCGCATCTGATGGCCGAACACGCTGCGGGTGCCGGTGCCGGTGCGGTCGGTCTTGACGGCACCCTCGTCGAGGATGCGCTGCAGGAGGTCTAGATATTGTCTCATCGTCTGTCCTTTCGGTGATTTTGCGGCGCAAAGATAACGATAATCACGCGAAAAACGAAAAAGGGAGGAGAAAAAAATGTTTTATACATATATAATTCGTACCTTTGCGCCATGAAACTGCCCAATGATTTTGAACACTATCTGCGCCAACACTGGAGCGCGGCCGACGTCGAAGCGCTGGCCGAGGGTCTCAGCGCTGAGCCGCAGACGAGCATACGGCTGAACACGCGGCGCCTGTCGGCCGACACAGCCCTGCGCTATGCCGACGGGCGTGTACCCTGGTGCCCGGAGGGCATCTACCTGAGCCAACGCCCCGCGTTCACAGCCGACCCGCTGCTGCACGCCGGTGCCTACTACGTCCAAGAGGCCAGCTCGATGTTCCTCGCCCATGTCATACGCCACCTGATGCGTCATTCGTCATCAGAGAACGATTCGTCATCCGTCACTCGTCATTTCCAGTCCGCCCTCGACCTCTGCGCCGCGCCGGGCGGGAAGAGCACCCTGCTACGCTCGCTGCTGCCCGACGACTGTCTGCTGGTGGCCAACGAGCCGCAGCACAGCCGTGCCCAGGTGCTGGCCGAAAACATCGCCAAGTGGGGTCATCCCGGCGTCGTCGTCACCCAAGCCTTCGCAGCTGACATAGCACGCATCGTCGCCGCCCCACGCCGACGGTGGCAGCGCTTCGACCTCATCCTGACCGACGTACCCTGCTCTGGCGAGGGCATGATGAGGAAGGAGGCGGAAGCTGCACGACAGTGGTCGCCACGCCTCGTCAGCGAGTGTGCTGCGCTCCAGCGCTCCATCGTCGCTGATATATGGCCAGCGCTGAAGGACGGGGGCACGCTGATCTACTCCACATGCACCTTTAACCCCGAAGAGGACGAGCAGAACGTCGAATGGATAGCCCGCGAGCTCGGGGCCGACGTCATCGAGATACCCACCGACCCGGCCTGGGGCATCAGGGGCGACATGAGGGTGAGGCCCGACGGTCTGGCGGCGACGGGCACGGACGGTCCCCTGCCGTGCTGCCATTTCCTGCCGGGACAGGTCCGCGGCGAAGGCTTCTTCGTCGCCGTGCTGCGTAAGAAGGGCGAAGACGACGAGCCTGCAGCAGCACCGGCCAAAGAGCGCCGAAAGGACCGGGCACCACAGACACCGCAGTCGATGCTGGCCGAAGCCCTGCGGCAACAGCTAAGGACGCTGCCCACCACACTCTTGGACGCCGTGCCCGATGACCGCCCGGCTGCCGGCCGCCGCGCCGCCGACGACACCGCGCCACTGCCTCGCGTCAACGTCACGATAGACGATGCCATCCGCTATCTGCAGCGCGAAGCCTTCGCCCTGCCGCCCGAGACACCACGGGGCATCGTGCAAGTCTGCTATCGCGACCAACGACTCGGACTCATGAAGAACCTGGGAACGCGCGCCAACAACCTTTACCCCAAGGAATGGCGCATACGAAGCAGTTTCGTCAAGCCCGAGAGTATCGTCGAAGACAGGTAAAAACGACGGGCTGCATAAAGTTTTTGAGCCACAATGGCTTTTATATCAGAAAAAAGATGTACCTTTGCGCGCAAAATGCGAAAGCCACGTAAATGGTAAATCGTAAATGGTCAAATCGTAAATCAAGATAATGCTCACAGCAAAAGAAATCCGCGAGAGCTTCAAGCAGTTCTTCGCCCAGAAGGGTCACACCATCGTGCCCTCTGCTCCCATGGTCGTCAAGGACGACCCCACACTTATGTTCACCAACGCTGGCATGAACCAGTGGAAAGACATCATCCTCGGCACCAAGGATCCCGAGCCGCGTCGCCGAGCCGACTCGCAGAAGTGTCTGCGCGTCAGCGGTAAGCACAACGACCTCGAGGAAGTAGGTCACGACACCTACCACCACACGATGTTCGAGATGCTCGGCAACTGGTCGTTCGGCGACTACTTCAAGGAAGGCGCCATCGACATGGCTTGGGAGTATCTGGTCGATGTCCTCGGCCTCGACCCCAAGGACCTCTACGTCACCGTCTTCGAGGGCTCGCCTGAGGAGAATATCCCCCGCGACGACGAGGCCGCATCCTACTGGGCCAAGCACGTGCCCGCCGACCACATCATCAACGGCAACAAGCACGACAACTTCTGGGAGATGGGCGACACGGGTCCCTGCGGCCCCTGCTCTGAGATTCATCTCGACAGTCGTACGCCTGAGGAGAAAGCCCAGGTGCCCGGCCGCGAACTCGTAAACAAGGACGACCCACAGGTCATCGAGATATGGAACCTCGTCTTCATGCAGTTCGAGCGCAAGGCCGACGGCTCGCTCGTCAAGCTCGGCATGAACGTCATCGACACCGGTATGGGCTTCGAGCGCCTCGTCCGCGCCCTGCAGGGTAAGCACTCCAACTACGACACCGACGTCTTCCAGCCCGTCATCCGCGCCATCGAGCAACTCTCGGGCAAGAAGTATGGCGAGACCGAGGAGGTCGACGTGGCCATGCGCGTCATCGCCGACCATATCCGTGCCGTGGCCTTCTCCATTGCCGACGGCCAGCTGCCCTCCAATGCCAAGGCCGGCTACGTCATCCGCCGCATCCTGCGCCGCGCCGTGCGCTATGCCTACACTTTCCTCGGACAGAAGCGCCCGTTCATGCACCTGCTGCTGCCGACGTTGACGGCCGAGATGGGCGAGGCGTATCCCGAACTCGTGGCACAGCGCGAGCTCATCGACAAGGTGATGAAGGAAGAGGAAGAGAGCTTCCTGCGCACCCTCGAGACCGGCATCAAGCTGCTCGAACGCGTCATGACCGACACCAAGGGTGCCGGCAAGAGCGAGATCAGCGGCATCGACGCCTTCACCCTCTTCGACACCTACGGCTTCCCACTGGACCTCACCGAACTCATCTGCCGCGAGAACGGCTTGACCGTCGACGAGGCAGGCTTTAACGTCGAGATGCAAAAGCAGAAGGAGCGCGCCCGTGGCGCCGCCAAGGTCGAGACCGACGACTGGGTGGAACTCTCAACTCTCAACTCTCAACCCTCAACTGAATTCGTCGGCTGGGATTACACCGAATACAACTGCCACATCCTCCGCTACCGCAAGGTCGTGCAGAAGAAGCAGACCTATTATCAGCTCGTACTCGACCGCACGCCTTTCTATGCTGAGATGGGCGGACAAGTGGGCGACCAGGGCGTCCTCGTCAGCGAGTTCGAGACCATCGACATCATCGACACGAAGAGCGAGAATGGCCTCACCGTGCACATCGCCAAGCGTCTGCCCGAACACCCCGAGGCCGAGTTCATGGCCTGCGTCGACACCGACAAGCGCCACGCCAGCGAGGCTAACCATAGTGCCACGCACCTCCTCGACCAAGCCCTGCGCGAAGTGCTGGGCGCCCACGTCGAGCAGAAAGGATCGCTCGTCACGCCCGATGGCCTCCGCTTCGACTTCAGTCACTTCCAGAAGGTCACGCCCGAGGAACTGCGTCAAGTGGAGCGCATCGTCAATGCCCGTATCCGCGAGAATATACCTTTGCAGGACCATCGCGACGTGCCCATCGAGCAGGCCAAGGAGCTCGGCGCCATCGCCCTCTTCGGCGAGAAGTATGGCGACCGCGTCCGCGTCGTGCAGTTCGGCCAGAGCGTTGAGTTCTGCGGCGGCTGTCACGTCAAGGCTACGGGCCAGATAGGTATGTTCAAGATCGTGGGCGAAGGCAGCGTCGCTGCCGGCATCCGCCGTATCGAAGCCCTCACGGGCGCCAAGGTGGAGGAAGCCCTCTATCAGCTGCAGGACACCATGGAGGCCCTGCGCCAGATGTTCAACGGCGCTCCTGACCTGCGCGGTGCCATCGAGCGCCTCGTCAGCGAGAACGCCGACATGAAGAAGCAGGCCGAAGAGTTCGTACATGAGAAAGCTCAGGCCTACAAGCAAGAGCTGCTCCGCAACGCTATCGAGCGCGACGGCGTCAGCATCATCTGCGGCCGCACCATCCTCCCGGCCGAGGCCGTCAGGAACATCGCCTTCCAGCTGCGTGCCGAGGTGGCGAATGCCCTCGTATGCATCGGTAGCGTCAACGAGGATAAGCCTCTGCTGACCTGCGCTGCCAGCGACAGCCTCGTCAAGGACCATGGCGTCAACGTCGGCAAAGTCATTCGCGAAGCAGCCAAGCTCATGCAAGGCGGCGGTGGCGGACAGCCTCATTTCGCGACTGCAGGCGGCAAGAACGCCGACGGACTCAGTGCCGCCATCGACAAGTTCGTCGAGCTGGCCCTGGCTTAAGCATGCAACGACATCGACAGACATAGCCCTGCTGACTCCCTCAGCAGGGCTTTTTTGTGTACGCTTCGGCACCTGGATCGGGCGATTGATGCCCCTGTAATAGCACCTCACACGACAAAAAACACGTAAAAACAAAGTCTTTATAGTTTATTAGCACACTTTTTCGTACGGCATGACAGATTTTTTTGTACCTTTGAGCGCTCATTATAGGGCAACAGGAAAAGAAATAGGATAAAAAAACAATATATATGAACTACAAATGGAATTACGAACCTCCTACACCCGATCGCCTGGAAGCAGCTAAGGCACTGGCTGCCGACGTGGGTATTCACCCCACGCTCGGCCTGTTGCTGATGCAACGTGGCATCACCACGGCAGCGGAGGCAAAACGTTTCTTCCGTCCGCAGCTCTCTGAATTGCTTGACCCGTTTCTTTTCCGCGATATGCGCATAGCGGTGGACAGGCTGAACATGGCCCTGGGACGTAAAGAACGTATCTTAGTGTACGGAGATTACGACGTGGACGGTTGCACGGCGGTAGCTCTGGTCTACCGTTTTCTACAGCAGTTCACGACAAACATTGATTTCTACATCCCCGACCGCATCGAAGAGGGCTATGGCGTGAGCCGTCAGGGCGTCGACTTCGCCCACGAGTCGGGCGTAGGCCTCATCATCGTGCTCGACTGCGGCATCAAGGCCAACGAGGAGATTGCCTATGCCAAGAGCTTAGGCATCGACTTCATCATCTGCGACCACCATGTGCCAGGCGATGAGCTGCCTCCGGCGGTGGCCATCCTCAACGCCAAACGCCTCGACGCCACCTACCCCTACGAGCACCTCTCGGGATGCGGCGTGGGCTTCAAGCTGATGCAAGCCTTCGCCATCGACAATGGCATACCCTTCTCGCAGCTGGTGCCCTTGCTGGATCTGTGTGCCGTGAGCATCGCGTCGGACATCGTGCCCATTCAGGGCGAGAACCGCGTGCTGGCTTTCCATGGACTGAAGCAGATCAACTCGAAGGTCAGCGTAGGCCTGAAAGCTATCATCGAAGTGTGCGGGCTCCTCGACCGCGAGATCACCCTCTCGGACATCATCTTCAAGATCGGCCCACGCATCAATGCATCGGGACGTATGCAGAAGGGGAGCGAAGCCGTGGCGCTGCTCGTGGAGCGCGACCCACAGCGCGCCCATCGCATGGCCTTGCAGATTAACGCCTACAACGATCAGCGCAAGGACCTGGACAAAGAGATGACGCAGGAGGCCAACAACATCGTCGAGCGTCTGGACCACAACCATGAGCAACGCGCCATCGTCCTCTACAGTGAGGAGTGGCACAAAGGCGTCATCGGCATCGTCGCCTCGCGACTGACCGAGGTCTACTGCCGACCGGCTGTCGTGCTGACACGCACCGATGATATGGCCACGGGCTCGGCACGCTCCGTCGGAGGCTTTGACGTATACCGAGCCATCGACTCATGCCGCGACCTGCTGGAGAACTTCGGCGGGCACACCTACGCCGCAGGCTTATCCATGAAAGTGGAGAACGTGCCCGAGTTCAAGCGGCGCTTCGAGGCCTACGTCAACGAGCACATCCTCGACTCACAGATCCAGCCGGAGCTCAACATCGACGCCATGCTCGATTTCAAGGACATCAGCCATCGCTTCTACAACGACCTGCGCCGTTTTGCACCGTTCGGGCCCGACAACCAGAAGCCACTGTTCTGCACCGAGCACGTCTACGACTACGGCACAAGCAAGGTCGTAGGCCATCATCAGGAACACATCAAGCTGGAGCTGGTGGACAACAAGAGCCACAACATCGTCAGTGGCATAGCCTTCGGACAGAGCTCACAGGCGCGCTTCATCAAGAGCCGTCACGCCTTCGACATCTGCTACACCATAGAAGAGAATTCACACAAGCGAAGCGAGGTTCAGCTGCAAATCGAAGATATCCGCCCGAGCGAAGATGCCTGATTACCTATCCATCCTCAAGCAATACTTCGGCTACGAAGCCTTCCGAGGCATTCAGCAAGACATCATCGAGAGCATCGGCGCCGGCCGCGACACACTGGGGCTGATGCCTACGGGCGGTGGCAAAAGCATCACCTTTCAAGTGCCAGCGATGGCTCAGGATGGGCTGTGCCTGGTCATCAGCCCACTCATCGCACTGATGAAGGATCAGGTGGAACACCTACGCCGCCAGGGCATCAAAGCCACGGCGGTGTATACTGGTATGACCCGCGACGAGATTATCGTAGCACTCGAGAACTGTGTCTACGGTAACTTCAAGTTCCTCTATATCTCGCCTGAGCGCATCGCCTCAGAGGTTTTCCAGGCCAAGCTGCGGCACATGAAGGTCAGCTTCATCACTGTCGACGAGGCGCACTGTATCTCGCAGTGGGGCTATGACTTCAGGCCCTCTTACACACAGATCACCCAGATCCGGAAACTACTGCCCTCGGCACCCGTCCTGGCACTGACGGCCACGGCCACTCCTGCCGTCATCGAAGACATCCAGCGGCAGCTGGGATTCAGACAGGTCAACGTCAAGCGCATGAGCTTCGAGCGTAAGAACCTGACCTATACGGTACGCCAGATAGCCATCACCAAGGAACAGGACATCGAAGAGTTGCTGCAGAAGATTCCAGGATCGGCCATCGTCTACACACGAAGCCGGAAGGACACCCGCGAGATAGCCGAATACCTGTCGCGCCGGAACATCAGCGCTACCAACTACCACGCCGGGTTGACCAATCACGAGAAGAACGAGCGGGCCAAGGCCTGGCAGGAAGGGGAGATACGCGTGATGGTGGCCACCAACGCCTTCGGCATGGGCATCGACAAGCCCGACGTCAGGCTGGTCATTCACTCTGACGTGCCCGACGCACCCGAGGCCTATTTCCAAGAAGCTGGACGGGCAGGGCGCGACGGCCTCAACGCTTACGCGATATTACTGTACGACCAACGGACGGCTCGACTGCTGCGCCAACGTATCGACCTGACGTTCCCGCCCATCGAATACATCCGTAAGGTGTACGAAGACGCCTGTTTCTATCTCCAGATGGCTATGGGCGACGGGTATGGCGTGACACGCGAGTTCAACCTCGAAGAGTTCTGCCGCAACTTCCGTCACTTCCCCGTGAGGGCCTACAACGCGCTCCAGCTACTCTCACGCGCCGGCTATATCGAATGGGCCGACGCCGAGGAAAACATGAGCCGCGTGATGATGCTCTGCCATCGCGATGAGCTTTACGGCATTCATCTGCCACCACGCCCCGAACAGCTGCTGCAGCATCTGCTGCGCACCTGCACCGGCATTTTCAGCGAATATGCCTACATCGACGAGGACGAGATTGCCTTCAAGCTCAACACCGACGCGCAGACCATCAGCCAACTGCTTATCGAACTCAGTCAACGACACATCATACGTTTTATTCCCCGGAAATTCATCCCCTATCTCACCTTCACACAACGCCGCATCGAGACCGACGCCATCGTCCTGCCCCCCGCCATTTACGATGACCGCAAGCGGGAGCTCAGCCAGCGCATCGACACCATGTTGGGCTACATCGCGACGAAGACGTGCCGCAGCCGTTACCTCCTCAAGTATTTCGGCGAGGACATGACCTGCGACTGTGGACACTGCGACAACTGCTCCGGACAGGACATACTTCCCCGCTTCGATGAAGACAGCGTGCGGCAGCGCATCATCGATTTCATAGCCATTAACCACCCCACTTCCATCCTCGACATTCACCTCCACGATGTGCCAGAAAGCATCGTCGGACGTGTCTTGCACAGACTGCTGCAAGACGAGGAGCTCCAGCTTAGCGACGACAGCGAAAGACACGCAGATTGACATAAAATGTCTTTTTACGCACAAATACCTTAAATATTTGAAGCAAAAGTCGCTTTTTTGGTGTTTATTCATTACTTTTGCACCCAAAATTGAAACTCCCTATGAAAGTCCTCAAATTTGGAGGCTCCAGTGTGGGCTCCGCAGACAGTATCCTGAACGTCAAGCGCATCGTCGAGTCGCAGACCGAACCCGTCATCGTCGTCGTGTCAGCCCTCGGCGGTATCACCGATAAGCTGATCCGCACCTCACAGCTCGCCCTCAGCGGCGATATCTCCTATCTCACCGCTTATGCCGAGATAGCCCAGCGCCATCATGCGATGATCGATACGGTCATCCCCGCCGGTGCGGAACGCGACGGCCTGCTGCGCATCACCGACAGCCTGCTCGAAGAGTTGCGTTCGATCTTCCAGGGTGTTTACCTCATCCATGATCTCTCACCGAAGACGCAGGCCGCTATCGTCAGTTACGGCGAGCGCCTCAGCAGCAAGATCGTTGCCACGCTCATCAAGGATGCCCAATGGTACGACAGCCGCGAGTTCATCAAAACAGAGGTCAAGGGCGGACGAGCCCTGCTGGCCAGCGAGCTGACCAACGAGCTGGTGCGCAAGACGTGGCAGCAGATGCCTGAGATATCGCTCGTGCCCGGTTTCATCTCGACGGATGCCGAGAGTGGCGAGGTGACCAACCTCGGACGGGGCGGCTCGGACTACACCGCCAGCATCATTGCCGCTGCGCTCGATGCCAGCGTGCTCGAGATCTGGACCGACGTCGACGGATTCATGACGGCCGATCCGCGAGTGATTTCCAACGCCTACGTCATCCCAGAGCTTTCGTACATCGAGGCCATGGAGCTGTGCAACTTTGGTGCCAAAGTGGTCTATCCGCCTACCATCTATCCGGTCTGCGTCAAGAACATACCCATTCTCATCAAGAATACCTTCAACCCCGACGCACCTGGCACCATCATCAAAAAGGAGATTGTCGACGACAGCCGCCTCATCAAAGGTATATCAAGCATCAAGGGCACGACGCTCATCACCGTCTCCGGTCTCTCCATGGTCGGCGTGATCGGTGTCAACCGCCGTATCTTCTCTGTCCTGGCCGAGAATGGTATCTCGGTGTTCATGGTCTCACAGGCTTCGTCGGAAAACAGCACCAGTATCGGTGTCCGCGACGAGGACGCCGCCGAGGCGTGCCGCGTCCTCAACGAGGAGTTTGCCAAGGAGATAGAGACGGGGGCTATGTTCCGTATGCAAGCCGAAGGAGGCTTGGCCACCGTAGCTGTCGTAGGCGAGAACATGAAGCACACGCCCGGCATAGCAGGCAAGCTCTTCGGCACGCTGGGACGCTCGGGCATCAGCGTCATAGCCTGTGCTCAGGGCGCATCGGAGACCAACATCTCCTTTGTCGTCGACTCGAAATACTTGCGCAAGACCCTTAATGTCATACACGATGCCTTCTTCCTCTCGGAATATCAGGTGCTGAACCTCTTCCTCTGCGGTGTCGGCACCGTAGGCCGCTCGCTCATCGAGCAGATAGCCTCGCAACAAGAGAAGCTCAAGCAGGAGCATGGCCTCAAGCTGAATGTCGTAGGGCTGGCCAGCAGCCATAAGGCGCTCTTCACGCGCGAAGGCATCAACCTCATCGAGTGGCGCAAGCAGCTCGACAACGCCGCCGAGAGCGACGTCAGCCGCCTGCGCGACGAAGTGATCGGCATGAATATCTTCAACTCCGTCTTTGTCGATTGCACCGCCTCGCCCGAAGTGGCCGGGCTCTACAAAGACTTCCTCGAGCATAACATCAACGTCGTGGCGGCCAACAAGCTGGCGGCCAGCAGCGATTACGAGAACTACCATGAGCTGAAGACCATCGCTCAGAAGCGCGGCGTCAAGTTCCTCTTCGAGACCAACGTCGGTGCCGGACTGCCCATCATCCGCACCATCAACGACCTCATTCACTCGGGCGACAAGATTCTGCGCATCGAAGCCGTGCTGAGCGGTACGCTCAACTATATCTTCAACAAGATCAGCGCCGACGTGCCCTTCAGCCAGACCGTGCAGATGGCCAAGGCCGAGGGCTACAGCGAGCCCGACCCACGCATCGACCTCAGCGGCAAGGACGTTATCCGCAAGCTGGTCATTCTGGCACGTGAAGCAGGCTACCATGTCGAACAGGTCGACGTCGACGCTCACCTATTTATCCCTCAAGAATTCTTTGACGGCGATGTCGACACGTTCTGGAAGCGGTTGCCGTCACTCGATGACGACTTCGAGCGTCGCCGCAGCCGCCTTGAGGCCGAGGGCAAGCGCTGGAGATTCGTGGCCAAGTTCGAGAACGGCAAGGCCAGCGTATCGCTCGAAGAGATACCACAGAACCATCCCTTCTACCGCCTCGAAGGCAGCAACAACATCGTTATGCTCACTACTGAGCGTTATCGTGAATTTCCTATGCTCATCCAGGGCTACGGCGCCGGCGCCAGCGTGACAGCGGCTGGTGTCTTCGCCGACATCATGAGTATCGCGAATATCTAAGCTTATGAAACACCTCATCATTCTCGGTGACGGAATGGCCGACTGGCACGTGCCACAACTGAATGGAAAGACCCTCCTTCAGTACGCCGACACGCCCGCCATGGACTGGCTTGCCCGTCACGGCTGCTGCGGCCTGCTGAAGACCGTCCCCGACGGCTTCCATCCTGGCTCGGAAGTCGCCAACAGCAGTATTTTAGGTTACGATCAGCATCGTGTCTACGAAGGACGTGGACCACTCGAAGCGGCCAGCATCGGCGTAGACCTCCAACCCGACGACCTGGCTCTGCGCTGCAACCTCGTCTGCGTAGAAGGTGACATATTGAAGAACCATTCATGCGGCCGCCTCGAGACAGAGGAGGGTGACCAGCTCATCCGCTTCCTCAACGATCAGTTGGCCAACGAGCGTGTACACTTCTACACCGGTGTGCAGTACCGCCATCTGCTGGTCATAAAGGGCGGCGACAAGCGTCTTCGATGCACGCCGCCCCACGATGTTCCGGGACAGCCCTGGGAGCAGTTTGAGATACAAGCTGAAGTGCCCGAGGCCGAGGAGACGGCGGCGCTGCTCAGAGACCTCGTCAGACGCTCGCAGGAGTTGTTGCCGACCCACCCATTAAATAAGGAACGCGCGCGTGAGGGAAAAGACATGGCGTCCAGCATCTGGCCGTGGGGCGGTGGCTACCGTCCACAGATGACCCCGCTGACCGAACGCTTCCCTGAACAGATCAGCCACGGAGCCGTCATCACTGCCGTCGACCTCATACGCGGCATCGGGCGCTATGCCGGCCTCCGTGTCATCAATGTACCCGGTGCCACGGGACTTTTCGACACCAACTTTGAGGGCAAAGCCCAGGCTGCCATCGACGCCCTGCTCGGCTCGGACCCCGATAGCCCTGCAGGCGGCGAGGATTTCGTCTATCTGCACGTCGAAGCCAGCGACGAAGCCGGGCACGACGGTTCCGTGCCCCTCAAGCTGCAGACCATCGAGGACCTCGACCACAGACTCATACAACCCATCCTGAACAAGTTCCTCGCCCCACTCCTTCGTGATGGAGAGGCACCAACTCCGTTCGATAGCAGCGCCCAGCCTCTTCCCCCTATCTCCATCGCCCTCCTGCCCGATCACCCCACGCCCTGCGCACATCGCACTCACACTGCCGAACCCATTCCTTTCGCCATCTATTACCCTGGCATCGAACCCGACAGCGTGCAGACCTTCGACGAAGACGCGGCTAAGGGCGGTGCCTACGGGCTGCTCGAAGGCGATGAGTTCATTCAACTATTTATGACAAAATGAAATACTATTCTACCAATCATAACGCAGCTTACGCCACACTCCGCGATGCTGTCGTACGCGGTCTGGCCGAAGACCGCGGCTTGTATATGCCCGAAGTCATCAAGCAGCTACCGGCCTCGTTCTTCGACGAGATAGCAGGCCTCACCTTCCAGGAGACAGCCTATCGCGTCGCCGAAGCCTTCTTCGGCGAGGACATCCCCGCTGCCGACCTGCGACGCATCGTCAACGACACCCTCGCCTTCGACTGCCCCCTCGTTGAGGTGGAGCCCAATATCTACGCCCTCGAACTCTTCCACGGACCCACATTGGCCTTCAAGGATGTCGGCGCACGTTTCATGGCAAGGCTGTTGCAATGGTCCCTCGCCCAGGAGGGGGAGAAGGGAAATGGTGAATCGTCAAGCCGTCAGTTAATCAACGTCCTCGTCGCCACCTCCGGCGACACGGGTTCGGCCGTTGCCAACGGCTTCCTGGGCGTCGAAGGCATTCACGTCTATGTCCTTTATCCCAAGGGTAAAGTGTCGCCTATCCAGGAGTGCCAGTTCACGACGCTCGGCCGGAACATCACCGCCATCGAGGTCGACGGCGTCTTCGATGACTGCCAGGCACTGGTGAAGGCCGCCTTCATGGATCCAGAGCTTAACGCCCATATGCGTCTGACCTCGGCCAACTCCATCAACGTGGCGCGCTTCCTGCCGCAGGCTTTCTACTACTTTTGGGCCTATGCACAGCTACGGAAGAATGACGAATCGGGAAGGATGACGAATGACGGATGTAAGTTGCCCGTCTCTACTGAAGGTAAACCTGATTCGACATTCGACATTCGTCATTCGTCATCAGACAACGTTGTAGTCTGTGTCCCCTCTGGCAACTTCGGTAATATCTGCTCGGCACTGTTCGGGCACGTCATGGGCCTTCCCGTCAAGCGTTTCATCGCAGCCAACAATGCCAACGACGTGTTCTTCCAGTACCTCCAAACGGGCATCTATTCCCCCCGCGCCTCTGAGCAGACCATCGCCAATGCCATGGATGTCGGCGCCCCCTCCAACTTCGCACGCATCCTCGACCTCTATGGGCGTAAGGACGTCCAGGATATCTTAGGTCAGCGTGACTATGTACAGCCGCTGCCCTCGCTACACGGTGGCGTTGCAGGCCATTCGTTCATCACCGGTACCACCTACAGCGACGACCAGATAGCCTCCACCATGCGCGACTGCTATGCCCGAACGGGCTATGTCCTCGATCCTCACGGAGCCTGTGGCTACCGTGCCTTAAAGGAGCAGCTTGCGCCCGGAGAGACTGGCATCTTCCTCGAGACAGCGCACCCCGCAAAGTTCAAGGACACCGTCGACAGGATTCTCGGCATCGACCTTCCCATCCCCGAGAAGCTTCAGGCCTTCATGCGCGGCACCAAACAGTCTGTGCCCCTGACGAGCGACTTCGCCGACTTCAAAGCCTTTCTGCTTCAACAATAACAAAGAAGAGGGCATTGCCCCATCTGCACCATGACACATCCGCACTTCCTATCCCTTCCACTTGCCGTCGCCCTGCTGGCTACACTGTTCTTCTCGAGCTGTCAGCCACAGAGCCCTAAGGCGTCGCCGTCAGCCTCTGACGAACAGCAACAAGAGCAACAGGCAGGGCTGTCCGCAGCACAGCCACTGAAGCAGTCGCCACGCCAACCGCTCGAATGGCCCGCGCCCCTGAAAGACCGTGCTGAGCAGATCCTCGTCCGCGACTACTACACCGTCAGCTACAATGCCGACACCAAGCAGCCCAACTGGGTCGCCTGGCGCCTGACGAAGGCCCACACCTACGGCGATGAGCCACGGCCGCAGCGCGCTTTCCACGAAGACGAGGACGTGGCCAAGCCAAGAGCCACGTTCCAGGACTATAGCGGCACCAAATGGAGCCGGGGACATATGTGTCCGGCCGGCGACAACAAATGGGACAAAGGTGCGATGTATGAGACGTTCCTCATGACGAATATATGCCCGCAGGACTTCGACCTGAACGACGGTCTCTGGAACGAGATCGAGATGACATGCCGGCAATGGGCTCGCAAGTACGGCGAAGTATTTATTGTCTGCGGACCGCTCTTCACACAACGCCAGCACCGCACCATCGGGCGCAACAAGATCCCCGTACCCGAAGCTTTCTTCAAGGTCGTGCTGTGTATGCGAGGCAAGCCTAAGGCCATCGGCTTCGTATGCCGCAACAGCCCGGAGAAGGGCACTCAGGATCAATATGTCAAGAGCATCGATGAGGTAGAACGCCTCACCGGCATCGATTTCTTCCCCGCTGTGGATGACGACATTGAGTCCAGCATCGAAGGCTTGGGACGGTGGAAGGACTGGTGAACGGACGGCACGACGAGGCAGGGCGCGCACGGCTCACCCCTTAGCACGACGATGCTCCCATAGCTCATAAGAATTGATAATGTTCTGCCACAGGACATAGCAACCGGCGCCGATGCTGGCGACGGGCGTGAGATAGGTGTAGGCGATCCATATGGCCAGACCCGTGTTTTTTTGGAACATACCTTGACCGGCGCACACCGGATCGCCAAGACGGCGACCGATAAGACGGCCCACACGAAACTGCATCAGCGCGGTCAGCAACGAGAGGACGGCGATAGTCAGCAGCATGAGAAGGGTGGCGCTGCTGTGGACGATGTTCTTCACCGTGATGCCCGAGGTGATGGCCAGACAGAAGCACCAGCAATAGAAACCGAGGTCTGGCGTACGGACGAACCAGTCATACAGCGGCTTCACCCAATGGCGGACAATGGCGCCGAGGATGAGAGGCAGCAGAAGCACCGTGGCCAGACGGCGCAGTATGACCAGGAAAGCGCTGAGAAAGGTAGCTCCGGCGTGAGGCTCTATCAGCGGAAAGACAGCAGGGATCAGCAACGAGGTGAGCACGGAGGAGAGGAGGACGAAAGTCGTCATCTGCGTCAGATCGCCATCCAACTTGGCCGTGACGACAGGCGCTGCCGATGCGCAGGGGGCGATGACGCAGATCAGCACGGCCTCCAAGAGCAGCTTGGCGTCGGCAAGACAACCCCACAGGATGACCGCAGACAAGGCAGCAACAAGCAGAAGCTGGGCCAGCAACACGGCACAGTGCCAGCGACGAAGGCGCATCAGGTGGAAATCGACCTTGGAGAAGGTGATGAAAAGGGTACAGAAGATCAGGACTGGCAGCAGGGCCTCACACACAGGACCCAGCACCAGCGAGGCACCCTCCAAGGCCGGGACATAGGCAAAGAGCAGGTAGCAGACCGTGCCTACGGCGATGGCCACGGGCAGGGTCCAGTTCTTCAGGAAAGGCAGCAGCGCGCCGCCTCTTTGTTTCTTTTGCATAATAAGTAGGGTATTCCTTTTTTATTCGCTCAATGCGTTATCCGTTGTTATCCTTCTTGAGCGTGATAACCTGCGAGCAGTAGTCGATCACCGCAGGCCGATGGGTGATAAAGATGAGCGTCGGCTTGACCGCCAGCCGGCTGTTATACTTGATGATGTTTTCTATCAGCTGCCGCTCGGTCAGCTGGTCGAGCGCACTGGTCGCCTCGTCGAGCAGTAGCAACGACCCTTGCCTGAGCAGTGCACGTGCTATGGCGATGCGCTGTGCCTGTCCCTCCGAGAGCCCCGCGCCCCCCTCGCCGATACGTGTGTCGAGGCCTTCGGGCAACAGCTGTACGAAGTCGGCACAAGCCAGGCTGAGCGCCTCGTGCATCTGCTCGTCGGTGGCGTCGGGCTTGCCGAGCCTGAGGTTCCAGCGCAGCGAACCGCTGAAGAGCGAATTGCCCTGCGGGACATAGACGAGGTTACAGCGTGTGCGGGGACTGACGGGTGACGCCTCGCCCTCGCCAGGACCATACATCACCACCTCACCGCTGACAGGCTTGAGCAGAGCCAGGATGAGCCGGATGAGCGTCGTCTTGCCAGCCCCGGTCTCGCCCATGATGGCTGTCGTCGAACCGGGGGGAAAATCATAGTTGACATGGTCGAGGATGGTGCGGCTGTGATCGTCGTAGGCGAAGGTGACGTCGCTGACACGTATGCCGGCGCCATGCTCGAAGCGCACAGGCTCGCCGTCCTCCTCCAGTGGCGCCTCCTCCAGTTCCATCAGACGTTCGGCAGCGGTGAAACTGCTGATGATGGACGGTATAAAACGCGTCAGGTCGCGGAACGGGCCCTGTATCTGTCCGCAGAGCTGGATGAAAGCCGTCATCATGCCGAAGGTGATCGTACCCTCGGACAGACGGTTGACGCTCCAGAGGAAGGTGAAGAGATAGGCGCCGCCGAAACCAATGTTCAGCACCAGGTTCGACGTCGACGAGAACAGAGTGCGATGGCGCACCTGGCGCCGCAGCGTGGACTGCAGCTGCGAGAGCGTCGACACCATCAGCGGCACGCGCTCCAGCGTCTTCAGCACCAAGTGGTGTTGCACACTCTCTTGTAATGTAGACTGCACGCGGCTGTCTGTCTGCCTCACGTCGCGGGTGATGGCACGCATCTGGCGGATATAAAGGCGGCTCAGCAGGATGAATACGGGCAGGACTACGGTGACGCTGACGGCCAGCATCGAATCGACCGAGAAGAGGAAGAAGAAGGCGCAGACGAGGCGGACGATGACGGCCAGCGCCTGGGGCAAGGTGTCCGTGACGACGGACACGACGGTCTGGCTGTCGCTGACCAGACGGTTCAGCACATCGCCGCTATGGCGCTGCTCCTTGCCGCGCCACTCGCTACGCAACAGATGCTCAAAGATATAACGCTGCATACGGTTCTGCGATTCCACGCCCAGCAGCGCTGCTATCCATCGGCCTACGTAGCCCAATGCCATCTGCAGCGCCATGATGCCGATGAGCAGGGCACCAGCCGCGAAGAGCGTCGAAGGCTTAGGCAACAGACCCGCAGAACCCGCATTGTCGGTGGCCAGGTCGATAGCCTGCTTCGTTGCCCAGATGAAGGCAAAGTCGAGACCCACACGGATGATGCCGCTCGCAGCGTTAATGAACGACTGCAGCTTCACCTGCCTGAAGATTCGCCAGAACCATCCCAGCAGCTCACGTGTCGAATACTCACTCTTCACCTTCTCAACTTTCAACTTTTCAACTTTCAACCTTCAACTCTCAACTTTCAACCTTCAACTTTCAACTCTCAACTCTCAACCTTCAACTTTCAACTCTCAACTCTCAACTCTCAACTCTCAACCTTCCACCCTCACATCCGTTCCCCACATCAGCTTCGAGCGCAGCGTGCGGAAGAAGCTCTGTCCGGGGCGTTTGAACACACGGATGGTGTAGGGCGCACGCCGAATCGTCAGCCGTACATCCTCGCTGCATTTCTCGCTGCGCCCATCCACCGAGACGAGGAAGCGATGGTTACGCGAGGCTACGCTCAGGCTGATCACCGCATCGTCGGTCAGCGTCAACGGCCTGACCGTCAGCGAATGAGGTGCCACGGGCACGAGGCCCAGCGTGCGGCTGCCAGGTTGCATGATAGGCCCTCCGACCGAGAGAGCATAGCCCGTAGAGCCCGTCGGCGTGTTCACGATGAGGCCGTCGGCCTGATAGGTCGTCAAGTACTCGCCGTTGACATCGACGCGGATAGAGATCATCGACGAGACATCACGCTTGAGCACGGCTACCTCATTCAGGGCGTAGGGGAAGCCCTCGGGAGCACCCTTGTCATACTCCAGCTGCAAGACACACCGCTCCTCCACGTCGCAGCTGCCATCGTAGATCTGGGCCAGCACCTCCTCCATGTCCTCGGGCAGCACGTCGGCCAGGAAGCCCAGCCGCCCCATGTTCACGCCGAGGATAGGTATGCCTTTGTCACCGACGCGCCGCGCAGCCTCTAAGAAAGAGCCGTCACCGCCCATCGAGATGAGCACGTCAGCCTCGAAGGCATCGCCGCTGATGACCTGCACGGAGGGCGGCACAGCTATCTGAAGGCCGTCGCTGAGGAAATGGTAGAAGGGCTCGTCAATGAGCACGTCGGCCTGCCACTGTTCCAGCAGACACAACAGCTTCTGTACCGATGACGATTTCTTGGCTTGGAAGACGTTACCGAAAAGGGCGAAACGGAGCTTACGCATAGGCTTGACAATATCGGTGAGGGGGAAGTGGAGATAACGGGATTCGAACCCGCGACCTCGGCGATGCGAACGCCGCGCTCTAGCCAGCTGAGCTATATCCCCTGAGGATCGTTTTTGAGCCTTTCGCCGTGCAAAGGTAGTGAAAATTTCCTTTTCGTGTTAAAAAACCAACTTCTTTTATACGCTTTTCTATAAAAAAAGGCTACCTTTGCGCTAAGAAACCATTCAAAACAAAGCATCATGGCTACAAAACTAAGCGTTAACATCAATAAAGTTGCCACCATACGCAATGCCCGTGGCGGCAACAACCCCGACGTCCTGCGTGTGGCTCAGGACTGCGAGCGCTTCGGCGCTCAGGGCATCACCGTGCATCCGCGCCCTGACCAGCGCCATATCCGCTACCAGGATGTCCGCGACCTGCGCCCCCTCCTGACCACCGAGTTCAACATCGAAGGCAACCCCATCTCGGAGTTCATCGCCCTCGTGCTCGAGAACCGCCCGACGCAGGTGACCCTCGTCCCCGACGGTCACGACCAGATCACCTCGAACCACGGTTGGGACACCCGCACCCACCTCAACTTCCTCACCGACGTCACCGCCCGTTTCCGCGAGGCCGGCATCCGCGTCAGCATCTTCGTCGGTGCCGACGAGACGATGGTCGACTATGCCCGGCGCGCCGGCGCCGACCGCGTGGAGCTCTACACCGAGCCCTACGCCGCAGCCTATGCCGCCGCCGAGACCATCACCGACGCTGCCGCCCGCGACGCAGCACGTCAGGCTGCCATAGCGCCCTTCATCCGTGCGGCCGAGGCAGCACGTGACCTCGGCCTCGGCCTCAACGCCGGCCACGATCTGAGCCTCGACAACCTCGCCTACTTCCACAGACTGATTCCCTGGACCGACGAGGTCAGCATCGGACACGCCCTCATCTGCGACGCCCTCTACCTCGGACTCGAAGAGACCATCCACCGCTACCGGGCCTGCCTCGAATAGACCTGCTACAGCTATCTGAACAGACATGAGACACCTTATTATTATATTCCTCGCCGCACTGGCAGCCATAGGAGCAAAGGCTCAGCCTAAGTACTGCCTCAGCTACGCCGACTTTCAGGCAGACCGATGGTTGCCGCTCGACACGCTGATCATCGAGGAGGCCAGCAGCCACGCACAGGTCAACTGGGGCGTAGGGCAGTTCAAGCTGCGCTCTCGCGACAAGGTCGTCAACAAGTTGCTGAGAAAGGCTGTCTTTGCCGTGGCCGACGGCGACACCCTCTTGGTCAACTGCAAGAAGTTGCAGATTGACAACCAAGTGCTTGGCAAGGGCTATACGCAAGCCTTCAGGTTCAATGGCAACCAGCTGTGCTTCGCCGCCTTCCAGTCGCGCGACGACATGAACGGAGCTATGCTTTTCGGCGGCTTCTTTGGCGGTGCCATCGGCGGTGCCATCACAGCGGCCATTGCCAACGAGCATAATCTAAAAAATATGGCCTGTTATGTCACCAAGATAGAGTTTCGGTCAGGGCAGGTGAAAGCCGTCCTCATCGACGACGCTCTCATGCACAGCCTGTTAGCCGGCGACGAGCAGCTCCTCGCCACCTATCTGAAGCCCAAGGAGAAGGTGCGCAACCGCGCAACATACGTCCTGCCCATCCTCGAGCAGGCCGGCCTCATCACTCACCAGACTCCTGTCCAACCCGCACCGTGACGGCGGCGAGGGGGAGAACCAGAGGACTGGCCAATCTTTATCTGTTAATTCCTTTTTTTATTATTTGACTTTTAATCTTTAATTCCACATCATGATCTACCTGTTTTTCGCTACTGGCACCGAAGAGGTTGAAGCCCTCGGGACTGCCGATATCATCCGCCGTGCAGGTCTCGACCTGCAGATCGTCTCCATCACCGGCGAGCGCACCGTCACCGGCGCCCACGGCATCCGCGTCGAGACCGACGCCCTCATCGAGGATGTCGAGTTCTTCGATGCCGAGCTGCTCGTGCTGCCCGGCGGTATGCCCGGCGCCACCAACCTGGCCGCCCACCCCATCCTCATCGAACGTCTGCGCGACCATGTCAACGCCGGCCGCCCCGTCGCCGCCATCTGTGCCGCACCCCTCGTCCTCGGCCGCCTCGGTATGCTCGAGGGCAAGCGTGCCACCTGCTATCCGGGGTTCGAAGGAGAGCTCCGCGGAGCCACCTGCACCGGAGCACTCGTTGAGCAGGACGGACTGTTCATCACCGGCAAGGGACCCGCTGCCGTCTTCGAGTTCGGTTACGCCATCGTCGAGCGCATGAAGGATAAGGGCACGGCCGATGCGCTCCGTCAAGGGATGCTTTGGAGCGAGGTGAGATGAAAACGTTCGCCATCATCGTCGCCGGCGGACGGGGACTGCGCATGGGCACCGACCTGCCCAAGCAGTTCCTGCCCATCGGCGGACGGCCGGTGCTGATGCACACGCTGGAGGCTTTCCAGCGCGCCGTGCCCGGCATACACCTCGTACTCGTCCTGCCAGCCGATCAGCAGGACTATTGGCGCACGCTGTGCCGGCAGCACCGCTTCACGCTGCCACACGTCATCGCCAACGGCGGTGCCACACGTTTCCACTCCGTCAAGAACGGGCTCGAAGCCATCGTCGCGATGCCCTCCGTCGGGCAGGACGACGGCGATGCCCTTGTCGCCGTGCACGACGGGGTACGTCCTTTCGTAGCCCCCGGAGTCATCCGCCAATGCTTTGACACGGCGCAGGAAAGCGGCGCGGTGGTGCCTGTAGTGCCTATGGTAGAGACGGTGCGCGAGCTACAGGACAATGACTCAGTGACTCGTGACCGCTCCAGATACCGCCTGGTGCAGACGCCCCAGACCTTCAGGCTCGACCTGCTGCGCCAGGCCTACGAGCAGCCCTACCGCGATGCCTTCACCGATGACGCCTCCGTCGTCGAGGCACTCGGTCACCCCATCACCCTCGTCGACGGCAACCGCGAGAACATCAAGATCACCACGCCCTTCGACATGATTGTAGCAGAGGCGATGATGAAGAGTGAAGAGTAAAGAACATGAGGAACCCTTAAGCCCCTCATCGCACACGCCCGTCGGCGACTTTTCTCCCCACCTGATCGTCTGTTTTCGTGCTGAGACCCATTAAAAACGAGCCGCAGCGAAAGATTTTCCGCCTTTCATGCTTCCGCTTCGTACCTTTTTCGTACTTTTGTACGCGATTTGTGCATTATCATAGCAAGAACACGATAAAAGGAAAATAATAAAAACCTACATAGATCATGAACAAGAAGACTTATCAGACACCCGCCACCATGGTGGTCAGCGTGAACGTCGAAAGCATGCTGTTAGGCGGAAGCAACCGAGTAAGCTCAATCACCGGGAACCTCGGCGAAAGCAACCTGAAGAACGGCGGAAGCGACGCTAACTACAGCGGCGGCGCCCGCGTCAAGGGCGGCGAGAGCTACGACGTCTGGGACGACGACTGGAGCAAGTAAGGCGACGAGCGGCCCTCTGCACGCCCGTAATCCTTCAGGCTGATATACAGCCCAACAAGGGGCGTGATGAGGCTGTGTCAGAATGGATGACAGAGCCTCTTTCTCTTTTAAACCCTATAATGACCGATCTGGGTTAAACCACGAATGACACGCGCTAAGCTTTGTTCGAGCGCATGTGAGATAATATAGATGACTATTTGATTTAGGGCTGATTTAGGGCCATAAAGGGTTAGCTAGTGCCGGCGAAGCACAGCATACAATTTATTTTTTCCGGATTCATCCTACACTCCTACACCTTTTGTACTTTATTGATTGAATACCAGCGGCCTAAGTGGGTGTAGGATGGGGTGTAGGATGGGTGTAGGAGGTGTAGGATAAGAGCCGATTTAACGGTTTTTCACAGAATAGCCCGCCCTTTTTTGACCGTCTGCCAGATTGGTTGGCGCTGCTACGCAGAGCGTGCCGGAGCGTCAGGTCTTCAACCTTTGTTACCTAAGTCTATCAGCAAGTCCCATTAGTGGAACTCGCAATTCCCATTGGTGGGACTCGGACATATCGTCATGAATATCTGCGGGAACACGCAGTACGATAACGCTAAGCGATCTGACAGTCGGGAAAAGAGGGGCGGGTCATTCTGTGTGAAAGGCCTGTTTTCGGCCTTCATCCTACACCCCTACACCCATCCTACACCCCATCCTACACCCACTTAGGCCGTTGGTATTCAGCCAATAAAGTACAAAAGGTGTAGGAGTGTAGGATGATTTTGAAAAAAACTATTAGTGGCAGGTAACGATCCATACGACCTACCATGGAGGCTTCGTTGATGCATCTCGCTGAAAAACCTCCCCAGAAGGGGCTTGGATACAGACGGACGCTGAAAGTGGCACACCTCAGGCGTGCCCGCAAGGAAAGGTTACCGGACACCAATGAAAGGTTGTATATTGCATATTAACCCAGCCCTCCGTCGTGCTTGCACCGGACGTCTTACTTCTGCCGGATGAAGATGTTGATGGGTGTGCCGGAGAAGTTCCAACGCTCGCGTATCTGGTTCTCGAGGAAGCGGCGGTAGGGCTCCTTGACGTACTGCGGCAGGTTGGCGTAGAAGACGAACGAGGGGATGCGGGTGTCAGGCAGCTGCGAGCAGTACTTGATCTTGATGTACTTGCCCTTCATCGATGGCGGCGGATAGGCCTCGATGAGCGGCAGCATCTCCTGGTTGAGCTTCGTCGTTCCGACGCGTGCCCGGCGGTGCTTGGCGACCTCGGCGGCTGTCTCGAGGACCTTGAAGATGCGCTGCTTGGTGAGGGCCGAGGCGAAGATGATGTCGAAGTCGGTGAACGGTGCCATGCGCTCGCGGATGGTGTCCTCGAAGTACTTGATGGCGGTGGTGGACTTGTCCTCGACGAGGTCCCACTTGTTGACGACGACGACGAGACCTTTCTGGTTGCGCTGTATGAGCTGGAAGATGTTGAGGTCCTGCGCCTCGATGCCGCGTGTGGCGTCGAGCATGAGGATGCAGACATCGGAGTTCTCGATGGAGCGTATGGAACGCATGACGCTGTAGAACTCGAGGTCCTCGTTGACCTTGGACTTGCGGCGTATGCCGGCGGTGTCGACGAGCAGGAAGTCGAAGCCGAACTTTTGGTATCGGGTGTAGATGCTGTCGCGTGTGGTGCCGGCGATGTCGGTGACGATATGGCGGTCCTCGCCGATGAAGGCGTTGGTGAGGCTGCTCTTGCCGACATTGGGCCGCCCGACGACGGCGATGCGTGGCAGTTCGAGCTCCTCGCGGATCTCGTCGGTCTGCGGCATCTTCTCGAGGATGAGGTCGAGGAGGTCGCCGGTGCCGCTGCCGGTGGCAGAGCTGATGCAGAAGGGATCGCCGAGGCCGAGGCTGTAGAACTCGGCGGCCTGCCACTGCTGGTCGCCGTTGTCGGTCTTGTTGGCGACGAGGATGACGGGCTTGTCGGTGCGGCGCAGGATGCCGGCGACGGCCTCATCGAGGTCGGTGACGCCGGTGTTGATGTCGACGAGGAAGAGGATGACGTCGGCCTCCTCGGTGGCGAGGGTGACCTGCTTGCGTATCTCCTCCTCGAAGATATCGTCGGAGTTGACGACCCAGCCGCCGGTGTCGACGACAGAGAACTCACGGCCGACCCACTCACACTTGCCGTACTGGCGGTCGCGGGTGGTGCCGGCTTCGTCCGAGACGATGGCATGACGGGTCTTGGTCAGACGGTTGAAGAGGGTGGACTTGCCCACATTGGGGCGTCCGACGATGGCTACGAGCATTATTTAAGAGTGAAAAGTGAAAAATGAAAAGTGAAAAATAAGAGTTACTTAGGAGAGGGCGAAGAGTGAAAAGTGAAAAATGAAAAGTGAAAAATAAGGGTTACCTTATCTATTGTCAATCGTAATTTTTATTTTTCACTTTTCACTCTTTCATTTTTCATTAATTAAGGTCGTACCCGAACTGCTTCATCGCCCGTTCGGAGCTGCGCCAATCCTTATCGACCTTGACGAAGCACTGGAGGTAGATGCGCTTGCCGAAGAAGCGCTCGAGCTCGCGACGTGCCTCGGTGGAGACGCGCTTGAGGGCTACGCCCTGATGGCCTATGATGATGCCTTTCTGCGACTCACGCTCGACGTATATGACGGCCTCGATGCGGATGAGCTTTTCTTCCTCGTGGAACTTCTCGACGACGGGCTCGACGGCGTATGGCACCTCCTTATCATAATAAAGGAGGATCTTCTCGCGTATGATCTCGGTGACGAAGAAGCGGGCGGGCTTGTCGGTCCACGTGTCCTTATCGAAGTAGGCGGGCGACTCGGGCAGCAACTGCTTGATGCGGTTGAGCACGACGTCGACGCCGAAGCGGTGGAGGGCAGAGATGGGGAAGACCTCGGCCTGCGGCAGCACGCCGTGCCACTCGTCGACCTTCTGTGCGAGGGCCTCCTGGTTGCTCAGGTCGATCTTGTTGATGAGCACGAGGACGGGCACCTTCATCTGCTGCACCTTCTGCAGGAAGTCGGCGTTCTTGTCGGGCGTCTCCACCATGTCGGTGACGTAGAGCAGCACGTCGGCGTCCTGCAACGCGCTCTCGGAGAACTGCAGCATCTGCTCCTGAAGCTTATAGTTGGGCTTGAGCACGCCGGGCGTGTCGGAGAAGCAGATCTGCATGTCCGGCGTGTTGAGGATGCCCATGATGCGATGGCGCGTCGTCTGGGCCTTGAAGGTGGCGATAGAGATACGCTCGCCCACGAGAAGATTCATGAGCGTCGACTTGCCGACGTTGGGGTTGCCGACTATGTTTACGAAACCAGATTTGTGCATAGGATCGGCCTGAGGCCGTGGTTGAGCGTTGAGGGGTGAGGGTTGAGCGTTGAGCGTTGAGGGGTGAGCGTTGAGGGGTGAGGGTTGAGCGTTGAGGGGTGAGAGTTGAGGGTTGAGCGTTGAGGGTTGAGGGGTGAGGGGTGAGGGATGAGCATAGCGCATCCCTCACGCCCCGTCGTAGCCCCACTTCATGTAGGCAGCGCCCCATGTGAAGCCGGCGCCAAAGGCGGTGAAGATGAGGTTGTCGCCTTTGTGCAGCTGACGCTCGTAGTCCCAGAGGGCGAGGGGCAGCGTGGCGCTGGAGGTGTTGCCGTAGCGCTGGATATTGAGCATGACCTTGTCCATGGGCAGCTCCAGGCGCTTGGCCACGGCCTCGATGATGCGTACATTGGCCTGGTGGGGGATGACCCAGTCTATGTTGTCCTTGTTGAGCCCGTTGCGCTCGGCCACGATGGCGGTAGCATCGGACATATTGGTGACAGCGAACTTGAAGACTGTCCGTCCCTCCTGATGCAGGTAGTGCATACGATGCTCGAGGGTGAAATAGGAGGGCGGGTTAGCCGATCCGCCGGCCGTGAGGTTGAGGAAAGGCAGCCCTTGACCGTCGGTGCGCAAGTAGCTGTCCTGCCATCCATAGCCTTCCTCGGCAGTGGGCTCTACGAGCACGGCAGCGGCGCCGTCGCCGAAGATGGGACAGGTCTGGCGGTCGGTATAGTCGACGATGCTCGACATCTTGTCGGCACCGATGACGACGATCTTCTTGTAACGTCCGCTCTCAATCATGCAGGCAGCCTGATCCATGGCGTAGAGGAAACCGGAGCAGGCCGCAGAGAGCTCGAAGGCGTGGGCATTCGTCATGCCGCACTTGCCCAGGACGATGCTGGCGGTGGAGGGGAAATGGTAGTCGGCCGTCGAGGTGGAACAGACGACGGCATCGACCGTCAGGGGGTCGGTGCCGGTCTTCTCGAGGAGCTGGCGGACGGCCTTACGGGCCATATAGCTGGGGCCCAGGCCTTCCTCATTGAGGATACGACGTTCCTTGACGCCAATACGCGTCATGATCCATTCGTCGGAGGTGTCGACCATACGGCTGAGCTCCTCGTTGGTCAGCACGTAGTCAGGCACATAACCACCGATACCGGTGATGATAGCGTGTAGTTTTTCCATAACAAAAAAGAATTCACAATTCACAATTCATAATTCACAATTACTTCGATGTGCAGGCATAAGCCTCCAACACCTCCGTGACAGATTGTGAACTTTGAATTATGAATTGTGAATTATCAATTGTGAATTGAATGCTTACGCTTCTTCCTTCTCAATAGCTACCTTGCCGCGGTAGTAGCCACAGGCGGGGCATACGGTGTGGTAGATGTGGAACTCACCGCAGTTGGGGCATACGGCCAGAGCGGGTGCTACAGCCTTGTCATGAGTTCTACGCTTGAGTGTGCGTGTCTTGGATTGTCTTCTTTTAGGATGTGCCATGAGTTTTTTACTATTTAATGATTTTACGATTGACTGTTAGTGTGCTCCGAGTCGCCGAGGAGGCTCCGCAGAGCGTCCCATCGCGAGTCGGTGGGTTGGTTGTCGGTGGCGCCTTCGCTGTCGCTGCCGCCGGGTTCGTCGTCGGCAACGAGGTATTGGCTGACCTCTTCCGGGCATTCCCCTTCGGGGTGGACATGGAAGATGGGTATGGCCAAGGCGATGGTCTCATAGAGATTCCAGCTCACGTCGAGGACCGGATCGTCCTCGGGGATGATGATGCGCTCGCCGTCGTCGTCGAAGGTGTCGCCTAAGCGTACCTCGATGCTGTCCTCGGCATCAATGGGTTGAGTCATCGGTTCGAGGCAGCGGTCGCACGGAATCTGAATGGTCCCAGTGGCGTGGATGAGCAGCCGGAAGCCCGCCGCCTTCTTGTTCACCCGAAGCGTGGCCGTGAGCTCGCCGTGCTGTATATCCTGCACGTCAAGGGCGCTGAAGAAAGAGTCACGTAGCTCCCACGTGAAAGCCGTCGGCTCGTCGGAGAGGTCACGGAAATCTATCTTGTAGCGGCTCAATGTGTCCATACGGGCTGCAAAGGTAGGTGTTTTTTCTTGAGTGACAAAGGAAACAGCCAAAAACTTTAAGGTTTAGGGCCTAAAGTTTAAGGTTTTTGAACATTTGGTGCCTCTTTGCCGTCAGTTTTTGTTCAGTTCGATGCGGAAAGTGGTGCCCTTGCCTATCTCCGACGATTTCACGAAGATACGTCCGCCGTGGTACTCCTCGACGATACGTTTTGCCAGCGAGAGGCCGAGGCCCCATCCACGCTGCTTCGTCGTGTAGCCGGGCTGGAAGACATTCTTGAAATGGTTCTTAGGGATACCCTTGCCCGTGTCGGACACCTCGACGATGACGCGCTGGTCGCTGTCGAAGGCCGTGATATCGATGCTCCCCTGCCCGCCCATGGCATCGACGGCGTTCTTGCACAGGTTCTCGACGACCCACTCGAAGAGCTGTGCCGAGAGATTGACATAGAGGGGCTGCTCGGGCAGGTGTGTGGTGATGGTGACATGCTCGCTGGTGCGACGGCCGATGTAGTCCACGACGTGAGCGACGATCTCGTTGAGGTTCTCGGGCTTGGGCTCGGGTCGCGAGCCAATCTTGGAGAAGCGCTCGGCGATCATCTGCAGGCGCTTCACGTCCTTGTCCATCTCGGGCAGCAGCGCGTCGTCTGGGTAGTTCTCGCGCAGCACCTGCGTCCAAGCCATGAGCGACGAGATAGGTGTCCCGAGCTGATGCGCCGTCTCCTTGGAGAGGCCCACCCACACCTTGTTCTGCTCGGCACGCTTGCTGCTCAGCAGGGCGAAGACGGCTACGACGACGAAGATGAGCACGATGCCGAGCTGGATGTAAGGATAACGCGCCAGACGTTTGAGCATGATGCTCTCGTCGTAGCAGATCTCCATGAACTCGTCGTCGTCGAGGCTGATGCGTATGACGTTGCCTCGAGCCCTCATGCCCTTCGCCATGCGCTGGACGATGGCCTCCACCTCCTCGGGCGACGTAGCACGCACCTCCAGGTTGCGATAGGTCTGCACACAGCCGTCGGTGCCGATGACGATGACGGGTATGGTATGGTTGCCGTTGATGACCTTGAGCACCAGCGCCAGGTCGGTCTGCTCGTCGGCTTGCTCGAGCGAACGCATGGCCTCGGCCCACACGGCCATCTTGCGCTGCTCCTCCTGAGCGAGATCGCTGACGAGGAAATGCGACCATGTCAGCGAGAGGGCACTGATGACGATGGCGGCGCACATGAGCAGGATTTTCACCTGCCTCATTCTGTCTGTCCAGGGCATTGAATTGTCTTTTTTTATTAAAGAAACGAAATAGAAGGGCATTTTAGTATGCGAATTGAAGAAAAAAATGTAATTTTGCGCCATGAAACGCATTTTCACACACCTTATATATATATTATTAGCGTCGGCAAGCTTGGTGCAGCTCCTGTCATGCCACAAGGACGAGGCCGATCGTTGGGATCATCCGGGACGTACGATGGAGCGCACGCTCATCATCTATATGGCCGGCGAGAACTCGCTGTCCTGCTTCGTCTCTTCCGACTCCGCCGAGATCGCCCGTGGCCTTAAGGACGTGCCCGAGGGCTGCCGCGTCGTGCTCTACATGGACGATTCACGCGGGAGCCGTCTCTGCGTCGGCATGCATGATCAGCCCCTGCAGGTGGTTTGCCAATATCCCCGCAACATCTGCTCTACGGACAGCACTGACATGGAACAGGTGCTCGGCGAGATCTTCAAGCGCTATCCTGCTGAGAGCTACGGCCTCGTCATGTGGAGCCATGCCTCGGGATGGGTCTTTGCCAAGGGACGCCAGTCGCGCGCTGCCGCCCCGCGCCGCAGCTTCGGCATCGACAACGGCCAGCGCTCCTCATCGTCCAACTCGGGTCCGCAGATGGATATCCCGACGCTGGCCAAGGTGCTCAGCCACCACCCTCACCTCGACTTTCTGTTCTTCGACGCCTGCTTCATGCAGTGCATCGAGGTCGCCTACGAGTTGCGCAACGTTGCCGACTGGGTGATGGGCTCGCCGGCAGAGATACCTGGCGACGGAGCACCCTATGACCAGTTGCTGGGGATGCTGGGCACACGTGGCATCTCGCCTCAACTGCCGTTGCAGGCCTACTACGAATACTACACCGAGGGCCTCGGCGCCATCGACTACCACGGCGTCATACTCTCTGCCATCCGCACGTCCGAGCTGCCTCAGCTGGTGGCGGCGACCGCTCCGCTCATCAGCGAGATCATGCACGACCGCACCCTGCCTGCCTGCTGGGGCGTCCAGAGCTACTTCCCCGTCGACCGGGAGGACTATGCCGACTACTTCGCAGAGTTCTACGACATGAGCCATTTCCTCAACATGCGCTGCTCCGAGGGCGTCTATGACCAGTGGCGCCTGGTGCTGGAGCGAGCCGTGCCTTATCGGTTCCTCTCGGAAAGATGGTCGTCGGGTTATTCACGAAGCATGAGGGTCGACGACCCCGACAACTGTGCCGCCGTGTCGATGTTTGTGCCTACGAGCCTTCACAGCACGGACGAGTGGATCAACAATTACCACCGCCTCGAATGGTACGACGCGGTGAAGCTGAGTTCAACAGGTTGGTAAGATCATGGCAGCAGTCAACACACATTTCAAGCCCAGCTACACCCAAGAGGAGATAGAGGAGTGCTTCCAGTGGTTCGAGCAACACATGGATCAGCTGCCCGCCACCCTCCACTCGATAAAGAGCATGCGCTTCAACGACCTGCCAGCCACCGTCGCGCGCATCATCAAGGTCTTGAGGCCACGCATGAAGCTCGGCCGCACCTTCAACGGCGAGTTCGCATTGCTGTTGCAGATCAGGGAAAAGGTGGAGGAGGAGTGGAACGCGCCTCAATGAGGCATCGGCTCACCAGCCTGCCGGCATCAACGTATTGAGAATTGACAACAGAGAAATAGAACCTATGCTATTCGGTAAACAGACTTACGTACAGCGACGCGATGTCCTGCGACGTCGCGTCGGCAGCGGACTCATCGTGCTCTTCGGCAACAATGAGTCGCCCGTCAACTATCCGTCCAACGGCTACAAGTTCCGTCAGGACAGCACCTTCCTTTATTACTTCGGCCTGCAGCGCGACGGCCTCGTAGGCGTCATTGATGCCGACACGGGCGAGGAGTGGCTGATCGGCAACGATATCGACATCGAGGACATCGTATGGTTCGGCTCCGTCGACAGCGTGGCAGACATGGCCGAGCAGTCCGGCGTGGGCAAGAGTGCGCCCATGAGCCGCCTCGACAGCCTCATCCATGATGCCCGAGACAGCGGACGTACCATCCACTTCCTGCCGCCCTACCGCCACGACCTGATGATCCAGCTGATGGATCTCACCGGCATACATCCCCGTGAGCAGCGCGCCAAAGCCAGCCTCAAACTGATTCAGGCTGTTGTCGAGCAGCGCATCGTCAAGTCAGCCGAGGAGGTCGCCGAGATCGAGCGGGCCTGTGCCATCGGCTACGAGATGCACACGACGGCGATGCGCCTCTGCCACCCCGGCGTCACCGAGCAGGAGATAGCCGGACGCATCAGCGGCATCGCCTCGTCGCGAGGCTGCATCGTCAGCTTCCCCAGCATACTCTCCATGCACGGCGAGATCATGCACGGCTATCCGTCGCCCAGGCCCCTTGAGGCCGGACGCCTGATGCTCTGCGACTGCGGCGCCGAGACCAACGAGAACTACTGCTCTGACAACA
>CAMOSA010000001.1 GCA_946624335.1 uncultured Prevotellaceae bacterium | reverse complement strand
AAAATGAAGAATCTCGCGGCGCTCGGCGCTCGGCCCGCAGGGACGCTCCATGCTTGGAGAATGAAGAATCAGAAATACCTTCCAATCCTGAAAGTAACCCTCATTCGTCATTTATCATTCGTCATTCATCATTTACAGACGTTTTCACCATGACCGGCTATGCCGGCATGATCTGCGTGACGCTCATCCTCGCCTACTACAGCGTCGTGGCTGGCTGGACGCTGAAGTACGCCATCGCGGCCCTCAGCGGCCAGATGTCAGGCGTGACGGACGACGCCGCCTACTTCACTGCCTTCTCCACCTCCACGTGGGCGCCCCTGGCCTGCACTATTGCCTTCCTCGTGGTCACGCACCTCATCATCGAGCGCGGCGTCCAGAACGGCATCGAGCGCGTCTCCAAGGTGCTCATGCCCCTGCTGCTTCTGCTCATGGTGATGCTGGCCGTCGGCGCCATGACCATGCCCGGCGCCGCCGACGGCATCGCCTTCCTGCTCCGTCCAGACTTCTCGAAGATCGACTCCGGCGTCGTCCTCTCCGCCCTCGGCCAAGCCTTCTTCTCGCTCAGTATCGCCATCGGCTGTCTCGCCACCTACGCCAGCTACTTCAAGCACGATGTCAACCTGCTGCGCACGTCGGCCGACGTCGTCGGCATCGACACCCTCGTGGCCATCCTCAGCGGCTTCATCATCTTCCCCGCCGTCTTCTCCGTCGGCGTGACGCCCGATGCCGGTCCCGGGTTGGTCTTCGTCACCCTGCCCAACATTTTCAGCAACCTCTTCGGCCACGTCCCCGCCCTTGGCTACATCTTCTCGCTGATGTTCTACGGCCTACTCGTCCTGGCGGCGCTGACCAGCACCATCTCCATGCACGAGGAGGTGACGGCTTTCTTCGTCGACCACTACGGCCTCGGCCGCCGCCGCGCCGCCGCCTGCATGACCACCGTGTGCATCGTCCTCGGCACCCTCTGCTCGCTCTCCTTCGGCCCGCTGAGCGACGTACGCCCCTTCTTCGGCCGCGGCTTCTTCGACGCCTTCAACGATGTTACCGCCCTGTGGATCATGCCCCTGAGCGGCATCGTCCTGAGCATCTTCGTCGGCTGGCGCCTGCCACGGAGCCTCGTCATCGACGAGCTCACCAACCACCACACCCTCCGCTTCCCTCCCCTCCTCTTCCACGCCTTCTTCCTGCTCATCCGCTGGGTTGCCCCCATCGCCATCACCCTCATCTTCATCGACCAGTTCATAGGGCATTAAGCATCGCTGGGGTGACAAAGGCTTGATTTTCGCATCATTCTCCGTAGGCCGCGGAGGCTAATACGTTGCGGATATTTCGTTCTGGCTGCGTCTTTCATGGTATTGTCGTGAAAGGGCTGTAAGCCCGTTCGCCGAGCACGACCGTTCACGACGAAAAAGAGCGACTATCCTCACGGACAATCGCTCGACGAAAAAATCATTTACCTTATAAACTAACTAACTAAATCTCAATGTGAAGGGGTCACTGGCGATCAGAACTGGGGAAGAGAGGTCGAGATGCGTCCCGCACCGTTTCCTCCGTTCGTCCAGCCGGTGATGGTTGCAATTGCCAGCAGGGTAACTGCAACCGTTGTCAATGTCAATGCATTCATTGTTGTTACTCCTTAAATAAAACAATCATTTACCTTAATTCAAACGTATGGACTTTTTACCCTTATGTTATTCAGACTTGTCGTGTAGGTCTCGCTTGACCTGTGGTCTTGGTGTGTACGGCCTGTGGCGACCTTGTTTCTTTCTTTCAGACGAGTAGTGCCTTCTTTCGGCCTTGTCTCTTTCTTTTTGCTGGTGCAAAGGTACGGCGAAAAGTTGGAATAGGTGGAATATTCCTGCTTTTAAACATAAAAACCGCCCTTTTCCTTGACTTTTGTCAATGAGGGCGGTGTTGTTTTAGCCTTTTCAGGGTGTAAGTGTTGTTTTCAGAACATCGTGATAACCCTGTCGATAGCGGCCGCAAGTGCATCGACTTCTGCGCGCGTGTTGTAGAGGGCGAAGCTGGCGCGGACGGTGCCCTCGACGCCGAGGCGCCGCATCAGGGGTTCGGCGCAATGGTGGCCTGTGCGCACGGCGATGCCGAGATGGTCGACGAGGGTGCCGAGGTCGAGGTGATGGATGAGGGCTGGCTGACGGCCGGCCGCTGACCGTGGCTGTGCCACGTTGAAGGAAATGACGGGGCTGGGGCCGGGGCCGTAGATGTGCATACCGGGGATCTGCATGAGTCGTTCGTAGGCGTATGCGCCCAGGGCGTGCTCGTAGGCTGCAATGGCGTCGAGGCCGATGGCACTGACATAGTCGATAGCGCGTGCGAGGCCTGTCGTGGCGACGTAGTCGGGCGTGCCAGCCTCGAACTTGTAAGGCAGGACGTTGAAGGTAGTGCGCTCGAAGGTCACCTTGCCAATCATCTCGCCGCCGCCCATGTAGGGTGGCAGGCGGTCGAGCCATGTCTCCTTGCCGTAGAGCACGCCGATACCGGTCGGACCGTAGACTTTATGCCCGCTGAAGGCGAGGAAGTCACAGTCAAGCGCCTGCACGTCGAGCACCATGTGGGGCGCTGCCTGTGCGGCATCGACGAGGACGGGCACGCCGTGGGCATGGGCCATGGCGATGATGTCACGGATGGGGTTGACGGTGCCGAGCACGTTGCTGACGGCCGTGCAGGCGAGCAGACGCGTACGCGATGTAAAGAGGTGTCCGAGGGCGTCGAGGTCGAGGCGCCCGTCGGCGGTGATGGGGCAAACGCGCAGGCGTATGTCCTTACGTGCTTGCTGCAACTGCCACGGCACGATGTTGGAGTGGTGCTCCATCTCGGTGACGATAATCTCGTCGCCGTCGCCGACACAGGCTTGACAGAAGGTGGCAGCGACGAGGTTGATGCTCTCCGTGGTGCCTCGTGTGAAGACAATCTCTGCGGTGGAACGTGCGTTGATGAAACGCCGCACCGTCTCGCGAGCCTGCTCGTGGAGGTCGGTGGCTTGCTGCGAGAGATAGTGGACACCGCGGTGGACGTTGGCGTTGACGTTGAGGTACTCGTCGGTCATCGCGTCGATGACGCAGCGAGGCTTCTGGGTCGTAGCGGCGTTGTCGAGGTAGACGAGGGGACGGTTGTAGACCTGTCGGGCGAGGATGGGGAAGTCCGCCCGGACAGTCCCCTCGCCGTCCGCTCCTGTCAGGGAGGGGAGCGAAGGGGGCAGTATCTGTGGATCGTGTGATGTCATAAGAGATGTTCAGTCAAACAGCGACGGCTGGTCGCCAGGCAACGCGTAGCGCGAGCGGTTGAGGTGCTGGTAGGCGAGGTCGGTCACTTCGCGTCCACGAGGAGTGCGCTTGATGAATCCCTCCTTGATGAGGAAGGGCTCGTAGACCTCCTCAACGGTGCCCGCGTCCTCGCCGATAGCGGTGGCAATGGTGGTGATGCCCACGGGTCCTCCCTTGAACTTGTCGATGATGGCCAGGAGTATCTTGCGGTCGATGAGGTCAAGGCCATGGCGGTCGATGTTCAGGGCCTCGAGGGCATAGCGTGCAATGTCGATGTCGATGCGTCCGTTGCCCTTGACCTGTGCGAAGTCACGTACGCGTCGCAACAAGGCATTGGCGATACGTGGCGTGCCCCGTGAGCGCCGCGAAATCTCGGCCGCCGCCTCGTCATCGATGGCTTGGCCGAGGATGGAGGCCGAGCGCAGGACAATCTGGCAGAGCGTGTCGGCGTCGTAGTATTCGAGGTGGAGGTTGATGCCGAAACGCGCGCGCAGGGGGGCTGTGAGCAAACCGGAACGCGTCGTGGCGCCGACGAGCGTGAAGGGGTTGAGGTCAATCTGTATGCTGCGTGCACTGGGGCCGCGGTCGATCATGATGTCGATGCGGTAGTCCTCCATGGCGGAGTACAGGTATTCCTCGACGACGGGCGAGAGACGGTGTATCTCATCGATGAAGAGCACGTCCTGCGGCTCCAACGATGTCAGAATGCCTGCCAGGTCGCCAGGCTTGTCGAGCACGGGGCCGCTGGTGATCTTGAAGCCCACGCCGAGCTCGTTGGCGATGATGTTGGAGAGCGTCGTCTTACCCAAGCCCGGCGGGCCGTGCAGCAGCGTGTGGTCGAGGGGCTCGCCACGATACTTGGCAGCCTCCACGAAGACGCGCAGGTTGTCGACAACGCCGACCTGACCGGAGAAGTCCTCGAAGCGCAGGGGGCGCAGGGCCTGCTCGAAGTCGCGGTCGGAGGCTGAACCCCTCGCATCGCCCTCGCGAGGAGGGAGTGACGTGGAATGTATAAGGCTATTGAGCTCTTGGTCCATTATGAATGAGTAAGTGTTCCTGAAGTGCCTAGCGACGCTGGGCGTAGGATTAAGAATTAAAGCCTCACATCCTCGAGGTTAATCAGCCCGTTGACGATGGCATAGATGGTGAGTCCGGCGGGCGAGTGAATCTGTGTCTTGCGGGCGATGTTGCGGCGGTGGGTCATGACGGTGTTGGCCGAGATAAACATCTTCTCGGCTATCTCCTTGTTGGAGAGACCGCGCACGACGAGTTGTATGACTTCCTTCTCGCGCTCAGACAGTTCCTCAGACGAAGCATCGGGCTGCGGCATCGTGCGAGACAGGGTGGTGTCTGCGGGGCCGTTGCCGACCTTGGCCTTGACTTCGTTCTCGAGCAGGTGAACGGCTTCGGCGAAGAGGGTGTCCTCAAGATGGCAGTGCGAGAAGAGGTCCTCCTCCATGATGTAGATGTCCATCAGCGTGTCGGCCAGCAGCTGCGTATCGGTGTTGCCGGAATAGTACTTGACGATGATGGACTTCAGCTCGTGGCTGCTCTTGTTGATGCTGGAGTGGTTGTCGCGGTGCTGATGGGCCAGTTCGGTGTAGTCGGCGTGGCGCGTCGGCACCTGTCCGTCGAGAAGTTGTTGCACGTACGTGTGGATATGTGAATTCTCATACTCCATGTGGCGCTGCACCTCGGCGGCATATTCGTCGTAATACTTGAGTATGAGGAAGCCTATCTGATTCTTCGTCGAGTAGTCGATGGCACTGATGAGCTTGCGTCGTATGGCCGGCAGACGAAAGTCGAGGAAGTAGGCGTGTGAGCGCTGCAGATAGCGCATCAACTCGGGCACGCTGACCTCCTCGGCCAACTCGCTGACAGGTAGGTGTCCCCCATTCTGGATGAAGTTGACGACGGCCAGGAAGGTCGACGTGTCCACGCCACTGGCCTTGCAGGCGGCGTCAATGCTCTGGTTGCCAAACCCTAAAGAGACGCCGAAGCGCGAGATGACCTGCAGCAGACGATAGTCGTCATGAATCAGGTCGCTCATCTGAACAGTTTCGGTAAAATGCATAGGCTTAAGCAGATAGGATAAGATTAGGTGAAGCCTGCCCTCGTCGCTGGGGGCAGGCTATGGGGATGGGCCGCGGTGTGGCAGGCGCTTACTTCAGCTTGTTCTCGATGACGGTCTTGCTGCCGCGCTTGACGACGACCTTGGCGGTATTGGGCAGCGGCTCAACGACGGTCGCCAGCGAGGGCTCGGCCAGCACGGCATAGAGGGCGGACTTGACCTGATTGTCGTAGCGGTCGACGTCTTCCTCGGTCTCGATGGTGAACTTCTGCTCGGCGGGCGTCACGACGAAGCCCTTGGCCTTGAAGGCATTGGCCAGCAGCGAGTTGACAGACTCCTCGGCATTGAGGGCAGCCATGCGCTCGGCGGTGGTGGCGCTGTTGCCTAAGCTGGCGTTCTGCAGTTCCCACTTGTAGGTGTAGGTGACGGGGCCTTCGACTTCATCATCGTCGCCGCATGAAGCGACGAGCATCGGCAGGGCTACGACGAGCAGGGCTGCCAGGATTTTCCAGAGATTTTTCATTGTTGTCCTATTATTTAAAGAGGTAATACGTAGTTGTGTCGTCGTGAGGCAAGGCTCATTTCGAGGGGCAAAGGTAGAGATTATTTCGTTTCGCGCCAAAGATTTTAGGGATTATTTCATTTTTTGATGGCTCACGACTCGCCTCCGTGGCGGCAAATACCTAAATTGTGTGACGCGCAACACAGTGACGCGCCGCCGCGGCGTCGGAATCAGTCATTATTATTAGGTAAATGGAGTTCCACGGCTTGTACGTTCGCATTTCTTTTCATACCTTTGCGGCCGATTTCATGGCACATAGCCTTCAGCAGGGCCTCATCGCCCTGAGACTTGCCCGATTCTCAGTGATTTAATATATATATGTATATAATAATGATCCGTTTAGCAAGAAACATGAACGCGTTGAGCCGTTGCGCAGCCTTTGTCATGCTGTTGTCAGCGGCCACAGCGACACGTGCTCAAGACGACTATGAGCACTTCCGCATCGGCAGCTACGGCGAGATGGTCGGTTCCTTCAAGGGCTACGGCACCAGCCGCTTCAACGGCACCACGTCGGGCAACACCTACGAGCGCCGCAACACGATTGCCATCCCCCGTTTCGTCATCGCTGGCGACTACAAGTTCAACCGCCACTGGCAGCTCGGTGCCGAGATAGAGTTCGAGGCGGGCGGCGTAGGCCTGGAGAGCGAGATGGAAGCGTCGGAGAACGGCGAATACGAAACCGAGATGGAGAAGGGCGGCGAGGTCGCCCTCGAGCAGTTCCACTTGACTTATACCCTGAACCGCGCCTTCCACGTGCGTGCCGGCCACATGGTGCTGCCTGTAGGCCTGACGAACGCCCACCACGAGCCCATCCTCTTCTTCGGCACCATCCGTCCCGAGGCCGAGACGACCTTCATCCCTTCGACATGGCATGAGACCGGCCTCAGCATCTTCGGACGCCTCGGCCGCGACTACAGCCGCGTGAGCTATGAGGCTTACGTCACCACAGGACTCAACGCCGACGGCTTCGGCCGCGACCACTGGGTGGCCGACGGCAAGCAGGGCCTCTTCGAGACCGATAACTTCACCAGCCCAGCCTACACCGTGCGCCTCGACTACGAAGGCGTGCCAGGCCTGCGCGTCGGGGCTTCCTATTACTATTGCAACGACGCTACGGCCAATGCCGACAAGCGCTATAAGTACTCGAGCCTCGACGGTGTCAGCGTACACATCCTCTCGGCCGACGCACAGTACCGCAACCGCTATGTCACGGCCCGCGCCAACGTGCTGTGGGGACAGATCACCAACTCGCAGAAGCTCAGTGGCGTATCGCTCTCCAATCTGTCCAACTACCACCACGGCGCCATGCGTCGCACGGCCAAGAACGCCCTGTCCTACGGCGTCGAGGCCGGCGTGAACATGAGCGCCGTCATCGGCGACCATCGCTGTCCCGTCATCTATCCCTTTGCGCGCTACGAATACTACAACCCTCAGGAGCAAGGCGAGGGCACACAGGCCATCGACGCCCGATGCCAAGTGAGCAAATGGACCGGCGGCATCAACTGGTTCGCGCTGCCCAACGTCGTCGTGAAAGCCGACTGGAGCACACGCAAGGTAGGCACGGCCAGCGTCTTCGGACATAGCCGCTACAACCGCGAGAACGAGTTCAACATCGGCGTAGCCTACACCACATGGTTCTGGAAGAAATAAAGATTAACCACATAAAAGAATTAACAAATATACTAACGATTATGAAGAAGTATTTTATGATGGTAGCGCTGCTGCTGACAGCCTCAATGAGTTTCACCTCCTGCGGTGAGGACGACAAGGAAGACGAGATCATCGACAACGAACAGTCGGCACTCGTCTGTGTAGAACAGATCCTGGACGGATGCATGGATATCGCCAACGAGGTTGGTAACGCCAAGATCGGCGATCCTTATGACCTCTACAACTCGGGCCGCACGACCGAGGCCCTCTATGCCGTCGAGTCGTGGTACAGCTGGCACAGTATCGACGACTACAGCAACAACATCCTCAGCGTGCGCAACGCCTACTACGGCACACGCAACGGACAGGTTGCCACGAGCTCGCTGGCCACACTCATCGCAGCCAACAACCCGACACTCGACACCCAGGTGCGCCAGGCCATACAGGCGGCCTACGACGCCATCCAGGCCATACCCGCACCCTTCCGCAACAACATCGGCGCTCCCGAGGTGCAGAAGGCCATGCAGGCTTGCAACGACCTGGAAGAGGTGCTCGGAAGCCTCAAGGGATATATCCAGCGCACCAAGGAGGTCAACAGCAACGACGTGCTGCAACCCGTGCTGACGGGCTACGTCAACATCGTCGTGCTGCCCACCTATCAGGCACTCGTCGAAGCCAACACGGCACTCTACGATGCCGCCCAACGCTTCGTCAGCTCACCCTCCGACGAGGGTTTCGAGGCCGTCTGCGAGGCTTGGCTTGACGCACGTGAGCCGTGGGAGACCAGCGAAGCCTTCCTCTTCGGCCCCGTCGATGCCCTCGGCCTCGACCCGAACATGGACAGCTGGCCCCTCGACCAGGAAGCCATCGTCAACATCCTCAACTCTGGCAAGTTTGACAACCTCACGTGGAGCGACGGCGACTCCGACGATGCCATCGAAGCCGTACAGAGCGTACGCGGATTCCACACGATGGAGTTCCTCGTCTTCAAGAACGGTAAGGCACGCACACTCAACGACGGCACCAGCACCGACCCCACCGACCTCGACTACACTACGGCCAACGCACGTTCGTGGGGCAACTATATGGTTCAGGTAGGCTACCTGCTGCGTCAGGATGCCCAGGAGCTCTACAAGTCGTGGACAGAGAGCTACGAAGGCGGACGCGCTTACAAGGACCTGTTCCTCAGCCATGAGATCGACGACGAGGACTGACGTCCCGCCTCGGCACATGAGGGAAAAAGCATTCAAAAACACCGATTTCATCGAAGAAAATGATGATAGGAAACGCTTTTAGGAATACCTTAATATTAATGTTGCATGCCGTGGGCGCCATCGCGCTCACGGCATGTAGCGGCGATGACGACGGCCTCAGCCTGACCGACGTCGAGGCGCCGGCGGGCTATGGGCTGTCAGCCGGCACGTCGACGATTTATGCCACGTCGTCCTTCGCCTACGACAGCGAGGCCGACTGGGTGCTGGGCGAGCTCAAGAAACGCTTCATGCGCGGCGACAAGCTCTACGACGACGCACGTACCAGTTCCAATGGCTACGGCGGCGGCCTCGGACCCGTATACGCCGGCTACAGCTGTGGCAGCTGCCATCGCAATGCCGGCCGCACGAAGCCCGCACTGTGGGAGGACGCCGAGGGCAGTGGCTCCTATGGCTTCTCGTCGATGCTCGTCTATGTCACCCGCAAGAACGGCGTCTTCTTTCAGGACTACGGCCGCGTCATCCACGACCAGGCCATCTACGGCGTCGAGCCCGAGGGCAAGATCAAGGTGACCAAACATTACGAGACCTTCCAGTTCCCTGACGGCGATGAATACGAGCTCTGCTACCCCGAGTACAGCATCAGCGAGTGGTATGCCGACTCCGTCCGCCCCGAAGATCTCTTCTGCTCGGTGCGCATACCGTTGCGCCACGTAGGCATGGGCCAAATCATGGCCCTCGACCCCACTGAGATCGAAGCCTTGGCACGCAAGAGCGACTATCCCGAGTGGGGCATCAGCGGGCGTTGCAACTACATCAACGAGCGCGGCCAGCGGCGCCTCGGCGTCGGGGGCAATAAGGCCCAGCACGCCGACCTCACCGTGGAGCTGGGCTTCTCGAGCGATATGGGCGTCACCAACAGCCGCTATCCCGAGGAGATATGCCAAGGGCAGCGACAGATGGAGCAAGGGTCGATGATGGGCCTCTACTACGACCAGCTCGATATCTCCACCGAGGACATGGAGGATGTCGACCTCTACCTGCAATGCCTCGGCGTGCCGGCACGGCGCAACGTCAACAACAAGAGTGTGCGCCGCGGACAGGACCTCTTCTTCCGCGCCGGATGCGGCCTATGCCATGCCTCAACGCTTCACACGAAGAGCCGCGGCACGACGCTGCTGAACGGCACGCAGCTGCCGTGGCTTGGCGGGCAGACGATACACCCCTACTCCGACTTCCTGCTGCACGACATGGGCAGCGAGATCATGGGCGTAGGACTCAACGACAACTATGTCAGCGGGTTGGCACGCGGCAACGAGTGGCGCACGACACCGCTATGGGGCATCGGCCTGCAAGAGAAGGTCAACGGTCACACCTATTTTCTACACGACGGACGCGCACGTAACTTCACCGAGGCCATCATGTGGCACGGCGGTGAAGGCGAGGCATCGAAGAATAAGTTCAAGAACATGAGCCGCGACGAGCGGAAAGACCTCATCCGATTCCTCGAGTCGTTGTAAGCCCCCTCCCCGCTCCTCCCCTCAAAGGGAGGGGCGGTTAAGAATAATATAATGTATATTTAAGAACAAAATATAACCTCAAGAAACAGCATTTTATTGTCATCATGAACTATAAACATTTTCTTCTACTATCGTTTCTCGCGCTATCAACTTGTCCTCTTTCAGCAGAAGACAACTCTCTCCCCTCGGTTACGGAAGGGGTCGGGGATGAGCCTTCATCCCTCGACATGACCAACGGCGTCGTGCCTATCGCCGACAACCGCGGCTTCACGCTCCAGAGCAAGGACGGACGTTTTGTCTTCAAGCCCTACCTGATGCTGCAGGCCTCGGGCAACTTCAACTGGTACGACAGCGAGGGCCTCGACAAAGCCTACAACCAGGACAACGTCGCCAACAGCGGCTTCGCCATCCCCAACGCCATCCTCGGATTCACCGGACGCGCCTTCGGCAAGATCGACTATAACCTCAGCATCAACGCAGCAGCCTCCGGCGCGGCCATCCTCCAGCAGGCATGGATCGACTATGGCATCAACGATGCCGCCCACTTCCGCATCGGTAAGTTCAAGACGCCCTTCTCCCACGCCTACCTCACCACGCTCGGCGAGACACTCATGCCGTCGCTGCCCAACTCCCTGACGCAGGCCGTCATACTGCCCTACTCGCTCAACGCCGTGACGCCGGCTTTTGCCACGGGCTTCGATCTCGGCGTCGAGTTTCACGGCCTGACGAAGAAGAATTTCGGCTACGAAGTAGGCCTCTTCAACGGCACGGGCATCAACGTCAACACAGCCTCGAAGACGCTGTCCGACGACATACACATCCCCTCGCTGCTCTATGCCGGGCGCCTCACCTACCAGCCCTACGGCGTCATGCCCGCATCGCAGGGTAACACCAAGCTACTGAACGAGCGCAAGATGCTCTTCGGTCTCTCGGCCAACTACAACGTGGAGAGCGAAAGCGAGTCGACCAACGACTTCCGCCTCGGCGCCGAGTTCGCCATGCTCTGGAAACGGCTCTACCTCGCCGCCGAAGTGTACTACATGCAAGTCGACTTCACCAAGCGCCAGAAGATACACAACGAGTACAACTACCTCGGCGGCTACGTCCAGGCTGGCTACTTCGTCACCAAGCACCTCCAGCCCGCCCTGCGCTACGACTTCTTCGACCGCAACGGCCTGGGCGAGACAGGCACGGGCGGCTTCCTCAATGCGCCCTCCGTCGGTCTCAACTATTTCATCCCCTCGTGCAACCTCAAGCTCTCGGCCATGTACGAGTTCGTAGGCCGCTGGGGCCATGACCGCCAGCTCGACCGCGACATCGACGACCTCGGCGTGGCCACGCACCGGGCCGTCGTGATGCTGCAGTACTCATTCTGAGCTCATCGCAGAGCATTACTTTTTTGTTAATAAATCAAAAAGAGTATGAGAATGAGAAGAAACAAGCTTATCTTTGCAGCGCTTTTGGCATCGCTGACGCTCCTCGGCTGTGACGAAGGCGACATCGAAGAGCACGACGAGCGCGTCCAGACGTCAGGCAAGATCGCCAAGCTCACGGCGCACATCACGGGCATCGACTCGTGGAGCAGCCAGTACAGCATCGTGCTGGCAGGCTTTGCCGAGGGCAACAGTAACGCCATCGTCCAGAAGCGCCTGCTCGACAGCGATGAGGTCACGACGCTCAGCCTCACCAGCGACGATATAGCCACCATCGAGCTGTGCGTCACCAACCGCCTGCGCGAGCGCATCGCCACCTTCGCCACGGTGTCGGCTCAGCAACTGCAGGGCGACACCGTGTACCTCGACGCTGGCAACGTAGACCTCGGCATGTACAAGACGATACAAGACCTCGTCTTCACCGGCACCTGCGCCCGCTGCCACGGCCTCGGCGCCACGCCGGCCGGCGATCTCACCCTCGTCGAAGGACAGAGCTACGCTCAGCTCGTCAACCATCCGGCACGCATCGAAGCAGGCGGCATGAGGGTCGTGCCAGGCAGCGCCGCCACAAGCCTCCTCCACAAGGTCATACACGGCGACTCCGAGGCCGGCGTACGCTTTGACCATTCCAACATGATCAAGGAGCAGAACACCATCACCCTCATCGACAACTGGATCAACAACGGTGCCGCTGAGGATTGAAGATTTAAGGATTAGGAAAAAAAGACATCATACATTGAATACCGAGAGAATACATTTCAGCGCCTTGGGCGTGACGGCCGAACTCTCGACCTTCGCGCCCGAAGGCAAGATCAAGGAGCAGCACGCCATCCTCCACGTGGAGCCGCGCGGCGAGCTCTTTGCCGGGCAGTTCGACCGCATCTACCGTGCCGAACAAGCCCTGCTGGCCATTCCGCAGTGCGTCGGCTCGCAGACCATCTTCAAGCGCTATTTCCTGAGCGATGCCACCAACCAGCAACCCCTCGTGCGCATCGACCGCGACTGCTCCGTCAGCTGCATCCAGCAGCCGCCCCTCGACGGCTCGAAGGTGGCAGCATGGCTATACCTCGTGCACGACATGAGCGTCGAGAACCACGACGGACTCGTCATCGCACGCCACAACGGATACCAGCACCTGTGGAAGATGGGCATGCACGAGCACAGCGGTGACAGCGCCTGCCAGACCGAGAACCTGCTCACCGCCTACGAGGAGCTGCTGCAACGCTTCGGCGCCACGCTTGCAAACAATTGCGTACGAACATGGTTCTATGTCAGGGACGTCGACACGCAATACGCCGGCATGGTCAGGGCACGACGCGAAAACTTTATCCAGCAGGGGCTCACAGAGAAGACACATTATATCTCGTCCACTGGCATCGGAGGACTGCCGGCCGACACACGGGCTCTCGTACAGCTCGGCACATACGCCCTCACCGGCTTTCAGCCCGACCAGCAGCACTACCTCTACGCCCGCACGCACCTCAACTCCACTTATGAGTACGGCGTCACCTTCGAGCGCGGCACACGTGTCGACTACGGCGACCGCCGCCATGTCTACATCAGCGGCACGGCATCCATCAACAACAAGGGTGAGGTAGTGCATGTCGGCGACATCGTCCGACAGACTGAGCGAATGTGGGAAAACGTCGAAGCACTGCTCGCCGAGGCCGAGACGACCTTCGACGACATCGCACAGATCATCGTCTACCTGCGCGACGTTGCCGACTACGACATCGTCAGCCGTATGTTTGCCAGCAAGTTCCCCTCAACCCCTTATGTCATCACCCTGGCACCCGTATGCCGACCCACGTGGCTCATCGAGATGGAGTGCGTAGCCATCCGTCAGTGCAGCAACACCGACTTCCGCGACTTCTGATGACGCCCGTCGTCCCACGAGGCCACACGCCATCCGACAAACCCCTTTTCTGCCGCCATCATGCTATCTTACTTCCAGTTGGACAACGGCTTGCGCGTCATCATCGATGATGCTGCGTCGGCCAATGTCGTCTATGCCGGCATCGCCGTAGCCGCCGGCACGCGCTACGAGCTGCCTCACGAGGCAGGCATGGCACATTTCGTGGAGCACATGACCTTCAAGGGCACGCCACGCCTGACGTCACTGCAGATTCTCAACCGCATGGAGAGCGTCGGCGGCGACCTGAACGCCTACACCGGCAAGGAGGAAGTGGTCTATTACTCCACCTTCCCGCGACAGCACCTCAGCCGCGCCCTCTCGCTGCTCACCGACATCACCTTCAACAGCCTCTACCCACAGGCAGAACTCGAGAAGGAACGCGAAGTCGTCATCGACGAGATCGAGAGCTACAACGACTCGCCGTCGGACCTCATCTACGATGACTTCGAGGCGCTGCTCTACCGCGACCATCCCCTCGGACGACGCATCCTCGGCGATGCCGACAGCCTGAGGTCGTACGCCACGGCCGACCTCCAGCGCTTCGTACGCCGCCTCTATACCCCCGACCGCGCCATCCTCTTCGTCAAAGGACAAGTCACCGAGAAAGAAGTGAGGAGATGCCTTAATCACACTGCAGCCCCCAGCACACCCACCCCCGGCCTTACCCATCCTCAGCAGAGGAGTTCTGCTTCGGTCGCTCAGGACGGCTTTACATTTAGTCAAACCGATATTTCCTTCGCTACCCGTCAGGGAGGAGGGATTGCCTATCCTCTTGAATACCAAGCGCCAACCTCTCCCTTCATCATCCACAAGTCCACCCATCAGGCTCATGTCATGATGGGCACGTCGGCCTACGGCCTCACGGATGAGCGCTATATCGGGCTTGCGCTGCTGAACAACCTCCTCGGCGGTCCCGCCATGAACTCACGCCTCTCACTCGCGCTGCGCGAACACTCGGGCCTCGTCTATGCCGTCGAGAGCTCCCTCAGCGCCTACACCGACACCAGCACGTGGGCCGTCTACTTCGGCTGCGACCACGCCGATGTGCGCCGCTGCCTGCGACTCGTACACCGCGAGCTGCGCAGGCTAATCGACAAGCCCCTCACGCCGCGAGCCCTGGCAGCCGCCAAACGACAGCTGTGCGGACAGATGAGCGTAGCCACCGACAGCTTCGAGAACAATGCCCTCGGCATGGCCAAGCGCTATCTGCTCACGCAGCACGTGCCGACGCTCGAGCAACAGTGCGAACACATCAACGCCTTGCGGGCCGACGACCTCCAAGCCATAGCTGCCGACATCTTCGAGCCCTCACGCCTGCTGACGGTCATCTATGAGTGAAAGCCCACACAGACCCACCCCCAACCCCTCCCGTAAGGGAGGGGGCTCATGTCCTGTCGTTAACTACGCGCCAGCCTCTCCCCTACCTCATGAGAGAAAACCCCTCTAAATCTCCCCGTGAAGGGAGACTTTCCTTTCCACTGGACGTCAATGGGAAGACCCCTCTAAATCTCCCCGTGAGGGGAGACTTCCCTTTCCACTGGACGTCAATGGGAAGACCCCTCTAAATCTCCCCGTGAGGGGAGACTTTCCTTTCCACTGGACGTCAATGGGAAGACCCCTCTAAATCTCCCCGTGAGGGGAGACTTCCCTTTCCACTGGACGTCAATGGGAAAGCCCCCTAAATCTCCCCGTGAGGGGAGACTTTCCTTCCCACTGGACGTCAATGCGCCAGCCACTCCCCTCCCTCACGGGAGGGGTTGGGGGTGGGTCTTCAAATACAATATACTCTCTGGCCCCATATTGAAGAGCAGGTCGACGATGCTCAGGTTGGGCAGGAAGCCCAGGCGCTGACTGAAGACCTGGTAGTAAGGTCGCGTCGGCACGGGGAGCGCCTCGAAGTCCGTCGCACCGACATAGCACTCGCTCCGCACCACCGGCGTGTCGATGTCGATGAGCGAGGCCGTCGTGAGCCACAATTCCTCGATGAAATCGGCCAAAAACGTTATCCTACGCTCATAGAAAGGGGCGAAGTCATCGGCGTAGTATTCGAAGAAAGGACTCTTGCCGTAAGCCGTGCGCAGCGCGTTCCAGTGGTGGTGGCGCCAGTTGCCGTGGTCGCTGATGCGGATGTCACGCATCGGCGTATGGTTCGGAGCTGCCACGACGGGCACGACCAGATCCTGCGGCCCGTCGGGCATCGCTATACGGCATCGGTTGCGCCACGTCTGCTTCACGTAGTGCTCATACTGTTCCACGACGACCGCGTCGGCCGTCGCTACGGCGGCGTACCACGCCACGGGCGCCAGATAGCCCATCGGCAGCCGCAGGCTGCGCCCGTCACCTGATGACATACTTGCGTCCATTGTTTATGAAGAAACCTTTCCTGACCTGCGACGGAGCAACACGGCGTCCGCTAAGGTCATACCACGCACCTTCGCCACGACCGTCACGACCGTCCCGCACAGCGCCGAGACCGTCGTCATCGCCCTCACGCCGTTGATAGACGCGGACATAGTCGAAGTACGTCTCGTAGGTGTGCGACGTGTCGGCGGCACGCGCCCACGAGCCGTCGCCGACGCTCTGGTTCAGGATCAAGTAGAACGGATGGTCGAAAGGCCATTGCCCCTGACCGAGGACGCCGGCATCGCTGCTGCGCGCATACGTCCCCGCCACCTCGCCGTCCACGGTGAAAACCAGCAGGTCCTCCACCCATTCCAGGCCATAGACATGCCATTGCGCCACCTTGACGTCGCGGGTGAAGGAACTCACGGGATCCGTGCGATGACCGAGGTCGTAGCTCCAGTGCGAGTGTATCGTATGGTACGATGTGTTGCGCGCATCGATTGCCTCGAAAATGTCGATTTCACCGGCGTTTGGCCATGTCGCACACGGTGGTTGAGGCATCATCCAGGCCGCTGGGAAGTTGCCCGCGAAGGGCTTCGTGCGCAGACGCACCTCGACCCTTCCGTAGGTGAAGGCGAACAGGCCCTGCGTCTCCACGGCGCCGGTCAGCATCGCCACATCGTCAGCCGCCCGGTCTGCGTTGGGGACGGCACGGCACACCAGGGCACCGTTCTTGACGAAGGCCACCTCGTCCGAGCTACTGATCCACCGGTTCCAAGTCGAGCCACGCCGCGCCGGCACACGCCACCGCGAGGCATCCGGGGCACTGCCGTCGGGCTGGTCGAACTCGTCAGCAAAGACCAAGTCGTAGCCCTCATAGCCCTCGCTGTCACGTGGCATCACGCACAGCGTCACGTCGACGATGGCGCCGCCGTTGGCGATGATGGGGTTCGCGTCGTCCATGCGTCCGCCCGCGTCACAGCTGTTCCAGTCCACCTTCCACCTCATGACGTAGCGCCCCGGCGCCACATCCTCCGGGATGGTGAAGGCCGGCGGCTGCACGACGTTGAGGTTGGCGTGCTGCTGTCCCGCGCTGTCGTAGTTGCCGCCCTCCAGTCCCATCGCGGCAAAACAGAGCAGCTCGTTGTCCGCCTCCAGCTGGCCCTGAGGACCAGGCATCGTCACGTCGAAGCGTCCGTTGCCGTTCCAGTCGGCATAGACATAGCCCTGCATCCACGAGGCAGAGTACAGGAAATGGGGCGACACGCGCTGACCCGGCCGCACGGCAAACTGCTGCGACGTCAGGTCGTAATACATCCGTTGTGGATCGCCCGTCGTGATGGTCTGTCCGTTCAGGATGACAGCCGCCAGCACGCGGTCCATACGCGTCCGCGCCGCGTCGCGGTCGAAATTCACCGGATAGCGGTCAGCCGGCGTCACGCCCTGAGCGCACACGCCGCCAGACAGCAGCGCCGCCAGCACAGTCGCCAGCAGACGCCCGAAGCTAAAAGATATCTGTTGCCACGTCATATCGACAAACCTTTATTTCAACGAATGTACGGAGAAGCCTCTCACGCCTGTCCGAGCAGGGTCATCAGTGAGTTGCCTTTATCTCAACGAATATACGGACCGGCCCCGTTCGTCGCACGCAGCGCCCGAACCGTTCGTCGCACGAATCCGTCTTCTCCGCCGCGAAAATACACACTTTTCGCCATCTCACCAAACTTTTTAACGCTTTTCTGCTTTTCCACACCACATCAGGACGCAGCCACCTATCGTCGCCTCACCGCACACGTCCATACGCTCCCGCCCCAACGTCCATACGCTCACCCAACCAACTTTACTTAGTTACCCGAGTAATCTTCCACACACACCTATGTGTGTCAGCCTACGAACCTATGTGCATCGGCCCACGAACCTATGTGCATCAGCCCACGAACCTATGTGCATCGGCCCACGAACCTATGTGTGTTTCCGCACCCTCCTATGAGGCCGGTACTATTGCCGAAAAAACAATTTTTTTTTGCAAAAGTACCGCACATGTCACAGATGAGCGAAAAAAGGGCTTTTGCCATGTGAAAAGGGTGGGCTGGCCGAAAGCCTTAAGGGGCTGGGGCAAAAGGCTCAAGGGTTTGGGCCGAAAGCCTTAAGGGTCGGTGGTAAAAGGGTAAAGGGTTTAAGGTGAAAGCCTTAAGGGTTTACGCCCAACAACTCCATCTTATTGTCGCATGACCGCTCACATCCCCGAATGTGAATGGTCGAAAGTGGCTTTGAGACGGTAAGGAAACGCAGAAGCTAAGGGACGCATTAGCACATAAGCTCGGTCACTCTCGCAGGTGGCAAAGAATCACCTTTTTCCTCGCTATCCCCAAAAGGGGGGAGAGACCAGCAGCACTGGTAACTCTTATTTTTCCCTTCTTGAGGTGTCAAGCGTCTCTTCGAGCCGAGCGTTCACATTTTCACTTTTCATTCTTTCACTTTTCACTCTTCACTTTTCAACCTTTCAACGTTTCAACCTTTCAACGTTTCCGCTCGAGCTCTGCTCGCTTCGCTCTGCGAAGAACTTTTCAACGTTTCAACTTTTCACTTTCCTGTGACATGTGCGGTACTTTTGAAATAAAAAAATAAAAACAACGCTGAAGCCCATGCCAGTGTATAATAACGACTATCCCATCACGGTCGAAAATCCCCGATGAAATGGGCGTTTTTGATGATTAAAGGGTGATTTCTCCGACGAAAGTCTGGCTACCGCGGATGACCTCGATGGCGTAGGTGCCGGAGAGGGGCGAGGGCAGGGTGATGTCACCTTATATACATAGATGGTGAACACGACGTCCCCATCCTCTAACCATGCAAACTGTGCTCTATCGGAATGTAATGCGATACTATCGACCGCGTCTGAGAAAGACAACAATTCTTTTTCAATTATTCGTGCTGTCGATTGAATAGGCAAACAAAGGATAAGAATAACCAGTGATTTCATGTTACTGTTCAATAAAAAGGACTTCGCCGCCACTTGTCAGGCCATTAGCTTCAACGGTAATGTGTGTGTCCTGAGAATTATTGTAAAATGAAATGATAGCTTCTCCTGATTCATCAAGTTTCAGGTCTGGGTTCCAATAGAGCGTCCTCCGATAGTCTTTCATCCCCTCCGCCGGTGGATCCTGATGATAGTCGGGATGATAGAAATCCTCGCAGACTGAGAAGCCATGAAGGATATAGCGACGGTCGCGATAAGTTACACGACGGCTGCGGTCTGGATATCGGCGGAAGTCGACCTGTACGTCTGGCTGATTGGCTTGATTGAAACGCTCATCCTTTTCACGACGCGGGCTGTAGTCAGAATAGATATATATCTTGTCAAGGTTGTAGAGATGGCTGAAGTCATTGAAATCACCGTCCGATTGGAAGAAGCTGGGGTGATGTCCGTCAAAACGAGGATTCAGCTCATAGGCACGGTTCTGGTTCATATCGCCGATATAATTCCGCGCCACACAAGGCACGAATGACGACACACCGCCATACCAGGCAGGATAAAGGCCTGCATCGACAACTTCATTGAACGCCTGGTAGGCGTCCAGGACGTATGCTGGCTTCGTGGCATCAAAGGCACGAAGGCCGCCATGGCGAGAGCGTATGACCACTTCTTTCATCTGCTGAACACGGTCTCCGAATTGAACGCTGCCGCCCTCCGCGGATGTCATCATCCTCCGATGAGTCTGAAAGAATGAATAGGGCTTCACGAATCGCGGATAGGGTAAGTGCAATCTGACGTAATACTCCGGGTACTCGTCCTCATCGGGTACGACCCAGTTGTTGCCTCTGGGTGTGCTGTTCTTCGACGCAGCGAGATGCATGACACAATCTCCTTCGAACGCTGGCGCTTCAATCTTGAACCGCCCTGTCGGAGAATCCATGTCAGCGATGAGCGTCTCGCTCCCAGGTTGTGCGAATTCTGCATGTATGTGCAAATTCGTCACTGGATGTCCCCATGAGAGCGCTTTCTGTTCGTTAGCTTTTGCGGCATCAGTGCGCCTCGACGCACTATACTCTCCCCCGGAGATCCTACCCTGTATCTGTTCATACGTCTGTTCTGATGAAGACAGTTCTCTTCCATAGACTAAAGTCGGCGCTATGACTTCCTCGTTCTCTTTGCCATCCTTGTTATTCACGGACTCATCCCGAGGGTTATGGTCATGATAACTGTCTGCCATTCTTTGGTTGTCTTGGGCCATCTTGGCAATCATCTCCATATCACTCGTCCCGAATTGACCATGGAGTTGCTCATAAAGCATTTCATTCGGCATTCCCATAAAAATGGCATGCAGGATCAGGTCTTGGATGAACACTTTGTCCTCCTTTAATACCCTATGATAAGGATACACTTCCCCTTCAAGGACCTGAGTCAGCTCTGCCGGATGAGTCAGCTCAAAGTTTCCGGGCACAGCCATCTCCTCCCATTTGAAGCGCCGCCAACCCTGTGTCATCATCAACAAGTCAAGTGCTTGCCGGTGTTCTTCATCATCCGCCTCAAAGAAATAATCAGGCTGTGGCACGAAGCCCTTGATTTCTGAGGCTAAGAGCATCTCTGTCATGATGTTGCCGCAGTCGTAGGTGATGTCGGAATGTGCGGCATCGCGGACAGCGAGAGAGAGGTGCGCCTCCTCAGAATCCTCTCGACGAGGCCCCTCTCTCTTTACTCCTAATTCAATCTTTTCGAAAGGCTTGTATTGCTCCCTGATGCCGTGGACAGAGAGTGTGGGACGCAACTGATCACTCTTTGAGACGAAGAAAAGGCGGTCGGCATAAATCCGGCCATCGGCATCGAAAACTGTCAGTTGGTTGACACCCACTTTGAGCGCACTGTCAGGAACCACTATCTGCTCTGAGGTCGCAGACAAATGCCGTGAGAAGCATAACACACCTTCTCGCATGACCGTCAGTCCTAACTCCTTGCCGCCAGCTTTGCCCCTCTTGTTAATCATGATGCCGTATCCTCTTTCCTTGTGGCCAATCCTAATGGCTACCCCATCGGTTTCTGCCTGAGGAAGATTGGCCTCTGCCTGTCTTCCGTCAGCAGATACGAACGACGCCTTATATTTTTGATTGGCGTTTGGCGTGATGACGAAAGCACCTCTACCTCTGCTTACAGTTCTTGCTTGAATGCTATCTATTGCCAGCTCGCCTTCAACAGGTTCTCCTTCTTCCGTGGTGACCTCAAAAGCGACACGGTTGGGGGTGGCTGCGATGAGGTTGCCGCCTTCGGGATAGAGTTTGAGCTGTAGTGACGGAGAGGCTTTCCCGTTTTTGAAGTATCGGCGCAGCGGGCGCAAAGTCATGTCATGGGAGTAACGTCCCTCTTCCCGGGGCTTGTCATATACAGGGAATACACGCGAATACAGTTTGTCATAATCACGGTAGTATTCCTTGGCCAGCTGGCGGTTAAAGAACCATAATTCTGCTGACCACGAATGTTCATGCTCCGTTTGGCCCCAGTTGAGTTGCCAGCGAGTGTAGGCTCGCAGTTCGTAATAACCAGCATACAAAGAATCGGGTAGGGCAAAGAAGCCTCTGCCCCGCCCGTTATTCATATTCACCAACTTACGTTCTACGAGATACCCGTCATTATTCCACAACTCTGTATACAGGATACGACTTATCTTGCTCGGCCGGTCGTTGTTGGTTCGGCACGTATAGGCTGCGAACCAAATCGTATCGCCGAGGAAGTAGCAAGTGTTGTCCATGTGGACAAAGACTTTCTCCTGAGGAATTCGCTCACCGAATAACTGAAGACGCCGAACAAGTGAGTCAAGCGAGCTCGCAAGAACATCGGCGCTAGCTAAGAGTGCAAATAAAATAATGAAGGTCCTATGTTTCATATCAGTCGGCCGGTTATAAGCTGTAGTATTGTACCACCAAGCAATAAAAGAGTCCAATGACATTGGGCTTAAAATTTCCCGATGAAATGGGCGTTTTTGATGTTCAGAGTGTAAGTTCTCCGACGAAAGTCTGGCTGCCGCGGATGGCTTCGCTATTATAAGTTCAATAATACGATTGTGGTTACTTCCTCCTTGACCACCAGTGGGGGAAGGAGGACAGGTCGGCGCTTGTCGTTGAGGGCGTCACTTGATCTTCAGGCCTACCTCGCAGATGCCCTGGACGGTCTGCTGCCGCATGATGTGATAGAGGAGGAACTCGCTGTCGTAGTCCTTAGAGAGGCGTGCGGCCGTGATCACCTCCTCTGCCTCGTGCATGGCGACGCCCTGTGCGAGCCACTTGCCCTTGCTGTCGGCGAGGATCATGTGGAGCGTGTCGCGCCGCACGGGGGTGAGTGCCGTGCGCCGTGGCTTGTCGCCATAGGGGGTGAGGGGTGCAGGCTGTCGCCGCCCGGCGCGCTGCTCGACGACGATCCACAGGTCGCGGTAGGCATAGCTGTCGGCAAAGCGCACGCCTACGCTGAGGGTGTAGAGGCGATCCTCGTCGATGGTCTCGGGGCGGAAGCGGACGGTGTCGGCGACGGTCCAACCGGTGGGGTCGACGGGCTCGAAATGGTGGTAGGTGCGACGGCCGTGGCAGGCAATGAGCAACAGGGCCGCCAGGGGCAGCACCAAGGCGCACCACCAGCGACGAGAGGGAGGGAGGGAAGATGGACAGGTTAACATATTAACGGATTAACGGATTAACAGATTAACTTGTTAACGTGTTAACCGTTTCGTCGGTCGGGGCATCGGCCGGTTTTTTCTTTTTCTTCTTTTTCTTTTTCTTGGCCTTGTCGAAGCGTGTGAGGTCTTCCTGTGTGGCCAGGTCGACGGTGCGGGGTGCGGCCTCGGGCGCCTTGTCGTCAAGTGCGACGGGTTTCTGTCCTTCCTTGTTCATGGCTATGACCTCGAGTGCGCGCTGGGCGGTGATGGTGGTGAGGTTGGCAGCCACGCGCTTGTCGGTGGAGTAGGTGACCATATTGGTCAGTATGTCTGCCTTGAAGAAGTAGAAGGTGCCGTCGACGGTCTCGAGCTGCAACTCGCGGCTGGGCAGGCGCCGTGATGCCTCGACGTACTGGTCGACCTCGAAGTTCATGCAGCACTTGAGCTTGGCGCATTGTCCTGCGAGCTTCTGGGGGTTGAGGCTGAGGTCCTGGTAGCGTGCGGCTGTGGTGGAGACGCTGACGAAGTTTTTCATCCATGTGGTGCAGCAGAGCTCTCGCCCGCAGGGGCCGAATCCTCCGATGCGTCCGGCCTCCTGGCGTGCGCCGATCTGTTTCATTTCAATGCGCACGTGGAAGACGTCGGCCAGCACCTTGATGAGCTGCCGGAAGTCGACGCGGCCGTCGGCGATGTAGTAGAAGATGGCTTTGTTGCCGTCGCCCTGGTATTCGACGTCGCCGATCTTCATCTCAAGGCCCAGCTCCTTGGCAATCTGGCGGGAGCGGATCATGGTGTCGTGCTCGCGTGCCTTGGCTTCCTCGTATTTCTCCATATCGACGGGACGTGCCTTGCGATAGACAACCTTGATGTCATCCATACTCTTGGGTGGCGTGCGCTTGATCTGCAGGAGCACGAGCTTGCCGGTGAGGGTGACGGTGCCTATGTCATGACCCGGCGAGGCTTCTACGGCAACGATGTCGCCTTTCTCGAGCGGCAGGCGGTTGGAGTTGTGGTAGTAGCCCTTGCGTGTGTTCTTGAACTGCACCTCGACGAGGTCGGTGGTGGCGTCGTTGTCGGGTATGTCGGCCAGGTAGTCGTAGACGTTCAGCTGGCAGCTCTGCTTGGGGCATCCGCGGAGCGACAGTCCCCGCGATCCGGGGAAGAGGGGCAGACCCTGTCCGCGCTCGTCCTCGGAGGGCAGGACGTTACGCACCTGTCCGATGCTGTCTTTTTCTATCTCTATGTCCATAAGTGTGTGTGTATCTGCTAATATGATTGTTTTTGCATTGTGAGTGTGCCGGTGTGTTCAGCGGCACGTCATTCATTGTATGAGTAGCACGATCATCTTCAAGGCGAGGTCGAAGAATACCATGCGTGCGTTGACGTTTTGTGCGATGTCTGTCTCGGCCTTGCCCAGCTCGTCGGCGATGGGTATGACGTTACGCTCGTTGATGAATCGTGCGAAGTTGTGGCTGAAGGCAGCCTCCTCAGGGCTCTGGCTGTTGAGCTCGGGTTGTCGGAAGTTGTAGACAAAGTTCTCGCGTACCTGTCGCTGGCAGAACTGCAGGAAGCTCTTCTGCTGCTCTCGCCCCATGGCTGCCATCGTCTCGCTCCACTCGCGCATATCCTTGACCTTACGCTGGTAGGCGAGTCGCATGAGCAGGATGAACATATCAAGGAACTGCCGTTCGTCGCGCGGCGGATGTGCCTGGAGGTATTCTTCTCGCGAGAGGGGCGGCACCATGATGCGCTGCGTGCGGCTGAGTATCGTGCCGAGCACGAGGTCGGGCTCTTCGCTGACCATGAGGAAATGTGTCGCCGCCGGCGGTTCCTCGAAGAGCTTGAGGAGTTTGTTGGCGGTCTCCTGATTGAACTTCTCGGGGAGCCATATCACCATGACCTTGCGGCCACCCTGGCTGGCTTTCAAGGCAAGTTTGCGCTGTATGTTGTCACTCTCGGCGACGTAGTAGGTGGCCTGTTGATTGGCGGCGCCCATGTCGGCAAGCCAGTCGTTGAGGTCGAAATAGGGGCTCTGCAGCAGCCGCGCACGCCACTCCTTGATATAGAGCTCGGAGAGCGCCTGCTCAGGTTTGACCTTGGTCCCCTTGACGATGGGGAAGCTGAAGTGCAGGTCAGGGTGCTCGAGCTTGGCCGTCATCTTGCACGATGGGCACTGGCCGCAGGGCTCGCCGTCGGCGGCCGGATGCTCGCAAAGCAGTGCCCGGGCAAAGGCTACGGCCAAGGCCAGCTTGCCGGAGCCCGAGGGTCCGGTAAACATCAGGGCGTGCGGCACGCGGTTGGCCCGGAGGTCACCTAAGAGGCGCTGCCAGGTGGCTGTCTGACCTACGAATGTGTTCATCTAAGAGTCTCTCTTACGGCACCGCCACCGATGTCCGTGGCACCATGTTCCGTCCGGGCGGACGGGCGGTCAGGACGCGGCCGGCAGTGATTTGCGCCGGCAAAGATACACATTATTTGGGATAACTGAAGTCTTTCGCGTCAGAAAATTGTTGTTTTAACTAAAAATCAAGCGTTGGCGCACAATGGGTGATGTGCACGGGCAGTGTGCGCACATCGATGCTGTCGGCTGTCACATCGAGTTGGACGATGCAGGCACGGCGGTTGACGTCGCGTTGCTGGTCGAAGATGAAATTGCCGATGCTGTAGTAGATGCTCCGCCCACGGTATTCTTCGATGGTCTGTCTGGTGTGCGTGTGGTGCCCTATGATAATGTCAGCTCCTGCGTCAATGAGGCTGTGTGCAAGCCGCCGCTGCAGCCCCACTGGCTCCATGTGGTGTTCCCATCCCCAGTGGGGCGAGACGATGATGACGGCTGCCGAGTCGGTACGCCGGAGGTCGGCCACACGGCTGACGAGGCGTTCGTCGTCATCCTGACTGACGCTCCACTGCCGTGGCAGCCATGCGAAGTTCTCGAGGGCCAGCCGCAGCGTCGGCAGCAGCCACACCCGCCGAGGCTGTTCGGCCAGCAGCACGGGCTGGCAGGCGGCCTCCTGCGTGGAGTCGGCTCCGACGGGCGTCATGCCGTGCGCGATGACTTGGCGGTGGGTGTCGGCCAGGCCGCGCCGTCCCTGGTCGACGCTGTGGTTGTTGGCTAAGTTGAGGTGCGTGAAGCCGTGACGCCGAAGTACGCCGAGCCACTGTGGCTCAGCACGGAAGACGAAGCGCTTGAAGGTGGGGGCATGGATCACGGTGGCTGGGCACTCGAGATTGCCCACCACGATATCCGAGGCACACAGCACGGAGTCGACGCCTGCGGTGAACAGGCTCTCCGTGCCGTGGGCCTCGATCTGCCGGCGCACGCCCCGGTCGAGGAGGATGTCGCCGGTGAAAGTGATGGTCAGTGTGGCGCTAACAGCCAGTGCTGTAAAGGACTTGAGCATTAGGCTCGGGGGTATTCTTCAGTGGCACAGTGATGTCCTTCATCCACGTGGGCGTTCCGTCTGTGGGGTTGGTCTCAAGATGCTCCTGCCATTCCTCGTCGGTCAAGCGGCTATCGGTGCTGGGCCGTTCGAGCTCACGGTAGGAGAACACGGCGCCCCTGGTGAGCCACAGCTGTCCCTCGATCTCGACGATGACGTAGATGTCATAGGCAGGTCCGACGGCCTCGTAGAGCACGGCGTGCTCGGGTGAGGGGATATTAAAGCTATTGGCCGTGTAGACGTCGGCGATGCAGGCCACTTTGCGGTCGGCACCCGTCACGTCGTCCCATGAAGCAAGGAAGTTGTCCTTCTGCTGCGCGAGCTGCAGGGAAATATATTCGATGTTAGAACCTATGATTTCTATCTGGTTGTGCTCGGCGTTGCTCAGGGGCTTACCCGCCAGCTCCTTCTCGCTGACGTCAAGCAGGAACTGTGCCTGTGAGCTGACGCTCTCGCAGGCGCTCTCGGCTTTCTCGGTCATCAGCTCGAAACGTCGCAGCACTTGCTCGTAGGTCTTGTTCAGCTCGACGGCTTTCTTCCAGAAGGCCAGGCTGGGCTCTACGTATCCCTTGATGACAGGCTCTGGAGGTCCGCCGCCGCCACATTCGGCACCGAATGGTTGCTTGGCATAGAGTATAGCGTCGTGCTTCAGTTCGGCGTATGACGCGAGTGCGGTGTTAAGGCTCTTCTTCTGCCACTCGTGTGTCTGCATGAAATAGGGTGCTCCATCGGGCACGGAGGGCACTTCGTGGACGGCGTCGATCCAGTAGTTGGCAACGCTCGCTTTCCAGTCAATCGCCGCCATACGCTCCTTCATCTGTGCGAGGGCATCGGTGTACTGCGGCCACCGCTCAGCCTCACGCAGTTCCTGCAGCAGGATTTTCTCAGCCGAAGAGACGCCCATGGCGGCCATGAGGTCGAGTGCCTTGGGCAGCTTGCGCAGCGTCCTCGGTTTGGTGTCGGTGTCGGCCATCTCCTGCAAAACTTCGGCATCGGGCATATAGCGCTGTGGCATGAGGTTGACCTTGAACTTGGCCGTGACGGCGTATTTAGGCACGATGCGCGTCTGGTTCTGTGCCACAGTGACGATGCGCTTTGCCAGCTGTACCATGTCGCTCTCCGATGCCAGCAGGCGGTCAATCTGCAGTCCGGCGTAGCGTATCTCTTCATAGACTTGCAGGACGCTGACGTTGTCGGGCATCCCCATGAGGAAGGTGATGGGCTCGGTCACTTGCTGGTACAGCTTCTTCGTGACGGGGTTATTGCCCACGACGTGTGCGAGCAGTGCGGCCCTCCGCATCTCATTGATGTCCTCGGTAGAGAAGGGGGCTGTCTGCAGCCACATCATAGCACGGAAATAGCGCTTGAGGGGCTCGGAGTGCGTGTAGTGACCCCGGGGACGGAAGAGTGGGTACGGGAAGAAGACGTCGTCATATCCCAGGAAGGGCGAGAGCGCCAACTCCGCCTTTGTGCTCTTATCGATCTCTTCGGCCACGTCGGTGGCATAACGTGCCGGCACACCTTTCGGCGCCTCGCCGGTGAGCAGCGCACACGCCACGGCGACATAGGCCTGCAGCCACTCGGCGGCGGCGCCCATCTGCGCGTTCTTGGGGGCGGCGGCTATCTTGTCGACATCAGCACCTATGACCTGACACAGCTGTCCGACGAGGACGCTCAGCCGTTCCTCCTCGATATCGCGCAGCAGGCAGTCAAAATAGAAATGGAAGAGCTGGAGATAGACGTCAGTGGTGACAAAATTGGGGAAGACATGGTAGTTGTTCTCCTCGTAGGCGTGAAACAGCTGGACACCGTCGTTGGGCACGATGGCAAAGCCGTTGCGGGCCAGCATGTCGCGCAGCGACTTGGGCATCTCCTCAATCTGCCAGGGGTTGAGGATATTGTCGGGGTTGACCCGTTCGCCGGCCTTAGCCTTGAAATTCTGTTTGAGCAGCTCGGCCTCCCGGGCTTTCACGCGCTCGACGAAGCGGAGCTCGGCCTGTGTGTACTTCAGCGGGACGTGCTTGTCAGCAAACTTGGTGTAGTAGTCAAGATAGTCGTCGTAGTCAGCTTCCTCGCTGTCCGCGGCCATCGTCTCCTCGATCTTTTCGTTACGCTCCATCATGAGCTGGTCGTACCACGTCGTTGTGCCGAACATACTGCGCAGGTCCTTGCTGGTGAAAACGTGTCCCTTGCTGGCAGCCAGCGCGTTGCGCACGACGCGCAGCTCTGCAAGGCTGAGCTGCGAGATGTCCATATCGAGGTCGACGTGCCGCAGTTCCTCGACGTTGAGATGACCTTTGCCGGCGAGGATGAGCGGCTTGCGCTGCTCCATCTCGTAGTCATCATCGTCAGGGGCGACGCTACTGCCCGGCGGCACGTTGGCCGCGTGGCTGACGATAGCTACAAGAGCCGTCGCAGCCAGCATAAATAATGTCCTTAGTGATTTCATAAGCAATACATTTTTATATATAACTTAATGTGTCCTGTTTTCCTTTTTCATTTCCTCAAAGAAGGTCATCACCTTGGCTCGCTCGGCATCGCGCTGCAGGTAGTCGGTGAGGACAAAGCCAAAGTGATCCCACTGGTAAGCCGCTACGAACCACGAGCTGTCGCGTTCTTGCTCGAGGGTGATGACGCGTCCGTCGGCAAAGGTGAAGTCGTAGAGCTCGGCCGAGAGGCGCGAGCCGAGCCAGAGGGGCCGCACACGCCCGTGTGTTTCGTGGAAGACAAAGAGGCGGCGCGCCATACGCCGGTCGTAGCGCGTGGGCTTGACCACGCCGACGAGGGCATCGCAGCGTCCGTCGCCATCGACATCACCCGTGGCAAAAGCATATGTGGGATAAGGCAGCCGCCACACGTCATGCCCCTCACGGCTCTGCAGCGTCAGCAGCGACAACGAATCAGCCTGCCGCTGTAGCGCAAAGGTCTGCCCCCGAGCGCTCAGCCCAGCGAGGCAGACCATCATGATCAGTATCGTCGAATAGCTTTTCAATATTTCAATATCTCAACCTTTCCAGGTTTCCACTTTTCCACTTTTCAACCTTCCGACGTCTCTCCATCACGCTCAGCCTTTTTCTTGGCCAAGTACTCAGGTAGGTTGAGTCCAGCCTGATCGAAGAGGTCATTGAGGGGAGGTATAGATTTCATCAGTCCGCTGACGAAACTGGCCGTAGAGCTCTTGCCGTCGGCCGTTGCCTGTCCGCTGTCCCATACGGTGACCTTATCGATATTGATGCCCTTGATGGCCTCGACCTGGGTCTTGACGAGCTCGGGCAGCTTCTCGAGCAGCAGCAGCGAGTAAGCCGATGTGGCATCGCCTCCAGCCGCCTGCACCATCTTGTCGTAGCCCTGCGCCTGGCGTGTCAGCACCTCGTAGAGGCCCTTTGCCTCGGCTTCCATCTTGGCGAAGACGGCATCGGCCTCGCCTCGTGCGATGGCACGTTTCTGCTCGGCCTCGGCCTCGGCAGCGATGATGAGTCGCTGCTTCTCGATTTCCTGCTGCACGATGACGTTGGCCGTCTCGGTGGCACGTTCACGCTCAGCACGTGCTGTCTCCGCAGCCTGCTCGGCGGCGTATGCTTCCTCGAGAGCCCGTGCCTGCTGCACCTTCTCTGCGGCCTGTGCCTTGCGCTGTGCCTCTGCCTCCTTCTCGCGGCGGTAGGCTTCAGAGTTGGCAATCTCTACCTTGGCCTCGTTCTCGCCCTTGACGGCCTGAGCGTTGGCTTCGGCAGTACGAACGCGTGTCTCCCGGACAGCTTCAGCTTTACCGATCTCACCGATCTTGTCCTGCTCGGCCACACGCACCTTGGCCTCGTTGATGGCCTTGGCAGCGGCTTCGCGTCCGAGGGCCTCGATATATCCGCTCTCGTCCTTGATGTCAGTGACGTTCACGTTGATGAGTCGGAGGCCGATTTTCTTCAGCTCAACCTCGACGTTGGTAGAGATGGCCTCAAGGAACTTGTCGCGGTCGGAGTTGAGTTCCTCGATCGACATCGTGGCGATGACCAGACGGAGCTGTCCGAAGAGAATGTCGCGTGCAAGCTCCTGGATTTGCTGCGGTGTCTGCCCCAACAGACGTTCGGCAGCGGCCTGCATATAGTCAGGCTCGGTACTGATGCCGACGGTGAAGCGACAGGGTACGTCGACACGGATATTCTGGCGCGACAGGGCATTCGTCAGGTTGGCATCGATACTGATAGGCGTCAGGCTCATGTAGGCATAGTCCTGGATGATGGGCCACACGAAGGTGCCACCGCCGTGGACACACTTAGCGGAACCCTTACTGGCACTGGTGCCGTAGATGACGAGGATTTTGTCCGAAGGACAGCGGCGATAGCGGTTGAAGATCGCCACAACAAGGAAAAAGGCTACGATGGCAGCCACGATCACGATGTAAAGTTCCATATTCTTTTATATTTAGCGTTGAGGGTTTAGGGTTGACGTTATTTATAACGCCGGCGATTGCGTATGTGCTGCCACCAGGCGACGACGATGACTACGATCGCGAGGATAGTGAAAATTCCCATGAGTCTTGAGTGCTAAAGGTTATTCTTAAAGCTTGCTACAGGCGTTCGACAAGCAGCGATCCGGCATCAATGACCTTGGTGACACGAACACGCGATCCAGTGGGCAGCTGCTCGCCGTCGGTGAAGGCGTTGAGCTCATGCACCGACCCGTTGATGCTGATCTGGACTTTCCCTGCTGCGGCGTGCTGCGCTGGTATGCGCAGGTAGACGCTGGCCGTCTGCCCGACACAGTCGCTGATGTTGAAGTTTCCGCTCTTCTCCAACCGTAGCATGGCCCGTAACATCAGGGCGAAGACGGCGACGAAGAGAAGGCCGATGAGCACGCTGCAGAGCAGCAACAAGCCCTTGCTGGCAATGACGGGGGCCAGGCTGACGCCGCCCCAGCCGAAGCCGAGGAAGAAGTTGATGAAGTTGCGCAGAGTGAACAACGAGAAAATACCGGCAGGACCCAGCGTGCCCTCGTGACCGCTGTGGCCGGTCGAGAGGTCACCGCCAGCGTCGCTGCCATCGAAGTCCGAGTGGACGTCGAAGTCCGTGCCCACGTCGGCGTCTATATCGCTGTCCATACCGCCAATGCCCATGAGCATCAACGCGTTTTGCACTATGAAGACAATGCTGGCAGCGATGGCACACGACCAGAACACCTGCATCGTCGTATCAAGCTGGGCAAACCAAGAAGTGATTTGAGTGAACATATTCGTACGGGTTTAAAAGTTGGACATTTTCTGCCCTTTATGGCTTAGGTCTGGGCTCCAGTGACCCTTCTTTGGCGACAAAGTTATAAAAAAATGAGCATATAGCGCCTAAAAAACAGTTTTTTTTGTACTTTTGCACACAAAAAATCATTCCCTGCGGGGAAGCGGCTCTTAAGGGGAAGTAAAAAATTAAAAGAGAAAAATTAAAAATGAATTAAAAGCTATAATTGTTCATCCCCGTGAGTGCGCTCGGCGTCATTCATCAGGCCCCTCCAGCTACCTCCAAAGGGGAGAGAACAGAAGCAACAGTAACTCTTATTTTTCATTCATCATTCTTCACTCTTCATTACTAACAAAAAATGGCACTCAACTACATTTGGATAGCTTTCTTTCTCATCGCCGCCGCCGTTGCTGTGGTGAAGCTGACTTTTTTCGGCGATGTCGAGGTTTTCCCCGCCATCATGAACGCCACGATGGACTCCGCCAAGACGGGCTTTGAGATCTCGTTAGGTCTGACGGCCGTGCTGTCACTCTGGATGGGCATCATGAAGATCGGTGAACGCGGCGGCATGGTCGAGCGTCTGGCGCGCTGGCTGTCGCCCCTCTTCCGCCGTCTCTTCCCCGACATCCCCGAGGGTCATCCCGTGGTAGGCAACATCTTCATGAATCTCTCGGCCAACATGTTGGGCCTGGACAACGCCGCCACGCCACTTGGTTTGAAAGCCATGGAAGGCCTGCAGGAGCTCAACACGCGCAAGGACACGGCATCCAACGCGATGATCATGTTCCTCGTGATGAACACCGCAGGTCTGACCATCGTGCCAGTGAGCATACTCGCCTACCGTGCCCAGATGGGTGCTGCGGCCCCGACTGACGTCTTCGTGCCCATCCTCCTGGCCACGCTAATCTCCATGGTCGTCGGCGTGGCAGTGACGGGCGCCATCCAGCGCATCAGTCTCTGGAACCGCCCCGTGCTGCTGACGCTGGCGCTCTTCGCGGTGATTGTGGCCGGCATGGCATGGGCCTCACAGGCGCTCTCTCGCGAAGCCATGGGCGTGTTCTCCGGCAATGTGGCCAATGTGATTCTGTTGGGCATCATAGTCCTCTTCCTCGTGGCAGGCATGAGGGCGCGCATCAACGTCTATGATGCCTTCATCGAGGGCGCCAAGGGCGGCTTCGCCACAGCCGTCGGCATCATCCCCTACCTGATTGCCATCCTCGTGGGTATCGGAGTCTTCCGTGCCTCTGGTGCCATGGACTGGCTACTCGGCGCTATCGGGTGGGTCGTCGAAGCTTGCGGTGGCAACAGCGACATCACCGCTGCCCTGCCTACGGCGTTCATGAAGCCTCTGAGCGGCTCGGGAGCCCGAGGCATGATGCTCGAGTGTATGCAAACTTACGGCGCCGACTCCTTCGCCGGCCGCCTCTCATGCATCTTCCAAGGGTCCACAGACACTACTTTCTACATCTTGGCCGTCTACTTTGGCTCCGTAGGCATCCGCAACACGCGCTATGCCCTGCCCTGCGGCCTCATCGCCGACCTGGCATCCGTCGTGGCTGCCATCATCGTAGCCCAGCTCTTCTTTGGCTGATGCACAAAGGCTGTGCGGCCGTCAGTCATCACCCTTGCCCAGCACCTCGAGGCCTTTGGCCACGACGGGGTCATCATCATAAATGACCTGAAAATACTCGCTCATGTCCCACAGGTCACGGGCCACGAGGCCTTTGATGATGCGGGCCACGTCGCGACGCGTCTTGGTCAGCTCGGCCTCATCCTTGGCCTTGAGGCTGTCCTTGCATGCCGCATCGGCCAGCATCCCGTCAAGCACCTCGTCGGGAACGGTGAAGCCCGTGTTGAAGGCCTCAAATGTTTTATACTGTTGCTGCAGTTGCTGCCGATGGCCGTCCATATAGTGGAGGCTGGCATTGTTAACGTATGAGCGAGCCGTCAGCTCGCGGTGGAGCCGCGTGTAGCGCGTCGTGTCCAACGGAACGAAGATATCAGGCATGATGCCCCCACCGCCGTAGACGGTGCGGCCCCGTTTTAGAGTCTTGTAGCGCAACGAGTCGGGAAAGTGGATGCTGTCGGCATGCGTCAGCTCACCGCGGTTGTAGCGGTCGATAACGTCGCGCGCATAGCTCTTGGCATCGCCTTTGGCGTAAGGCTTCTGTATGCATCGGCCCGAGGGCGTGTAGTAGCGCGCTATCGTCAGACGGATCATCGAGCCGTCCTCCAGGTCGATGGGGCGCTGCACCAGTCCCTTGCCGAAGGTGCGGCGGCCGACTATCGTGCCACGGTCATGGTCCTGGATGGCGCCCGCCAAAATCTCCGAGGCAGAGGCCGAGTACTCGTCAACCAGCACCACGAGGCGCCCTTTAGTAAACAGCCCGCCGCCGGTACTGCGGAACTCACCCATATTCATACCACCACGACCGCGGGTGTAAACGATCATGTCACCCTTATCGAGGAACTCGCTGGCCAGCTCGGCAGCCGCGTTGAGGTAACCACCGCCGTTGCCCTGCAGGTCGATGATGAGATCCTTCATGCCCTGCCGCTGCAGTTCGCGTATGGCACCCGTCACCTCATCGTGCGTCGTGGCAGCGAAATTCGAGAAGCGCACCAGCCCCACACCTGGGCGCAGCATGAACGCCGCGTCGAGCGATTTCACCGGGATCTTGTCGCGCTGCACCGTGAACGAAAGCACGTCACCGATGCCGCGACGCACGACGCCCAGTCTGACCTTCGTGCCCTTGGGGCCACGCAGACGGCCCATGATGTCCTCACGGCTCATCTTGACACCGGCGATGGACGTGTCGTTGACCGTGACAATGCGGTCGCCAGCCACGATGCCCACGCGCTCCGAAGGACCGTTGGCCACAGGCTGAATCACCACCAGCGTGTCATCCAACATATTAAACTGCACCCCTATGCCGTCGAAGTTGCCCTTCAGCGGCTCGTTGAGTTTCTTCGTGTCAGCGGCGTTGGTGTAGGCGCTGTGTGGGTCGAGCTTGGAGAGCATACCCGTGATGGCGTCCTCCACCTGCCGGTCCATATTCACTGTGTCGACATACATCTGGTTGATCATGATCGTCGACTGCAGCAGCTTGCGCACCGCCATCTCGCGGGGATCCGGCTGCGCATGCAGCGCGGCGACACACGCCAGTGACAGCAGCATGAGAGATGATATCCGTTTCATTGTTTCTTTTAGTTTTAAGCGTAGAAAGCAAGGCATCGAGCCTCGATGATAAAATCGTGCAAAGATAACTACTATTCTCGAAGCACGGCTTATATCAACCCCAAATTTAAGCTTTATTTAGACATCACCTTTCTCGAAAGAAACGGCTGGAATGTCCCGCCCGTACGAACTGGGAAGCCCAAATCTTCCCACCTTAACAATCAAGTCTACAGGCTATAATATTTAAATCTTCAGCGTATAGCATCTTTAGTGAGTGCGCGAACTGACCATAGTCATCAAGAGAGGATGATGCCGGCGAAACCGCCGACGACACCTACGAGCGTGCCGGCCAGGACCTGCCACAAGTCATGCTGGCGCAGAAGCATACGGCTGCTGCCGACGAGGCCTGCGACGAGGATGCAGAGGCAGAGCCAGCCGAGGGGGTTGAAGAGGAAGATGAGGCTGTAGGCCGTCAGAGCGCCGATGACGCCGCCGGCACCAGCGCAGTGAACCGAGATCTTCCACCAATGGTTGATCAGCGCACAGCTGCCTTGGATGATGAGCGCCCCAACGAGGATGCCCGACATGTAGTGGGGCAGGTGGAAACGGCTGAGCGCGTGCAGCGTGAAGGCGTAGAAGAGGAAATAGATGAGGTAGGGGAAATAACGGTTACGGCGCAGGCGCAGCAGGTGACGCTCCCAACCCCGCGACTGCCGCCAGAAGCGGATCGTCCAGCGGGGCAGCAGGATAGTGCCCAAAAGAATCAGCACAAGCACGGCAAGCTTGAAGGCCCACGGCAGCAGGCTCAGGTAGGTGAAGAGGAAGAGAGCTGCGAAACCGACGACAGGCATAAACTCAGGGCGGAATATGTCTGACAGCCATCGGGCGGCAAGGAGGAGGTAGCGCATGGGGAGGAGCGGGGAGATGAGAGATGGAAGATGAGAGATGAAAGGTCTTTCTTATTTGCGCATCCGTGCGATGGGTATGCCCATGGCAACGCGGTACTTGGTGACGGTGCGGCGTGCGACGTCGAAGTGACGGCGCTGCAACTGTTCGGTGAGGGCCTCGTCGGTAAGGGGGTGTTGCTTGTCCTCGGCATCGATGATCTCGCGCAGGGCGGCTTTTATGCTCCGTATGCTGACGGCCTCGCCCTGCTGTCGTGCTGCAGAGGTGAAGAACCACCGCAGGGGGTAGATACCATAGGCTGTCTGCACCCACTTGGAGTTACTCACGCGGCTGACGGTGGAGAGGTGGAGACCAGTCTGGCGTGCTACATCGTCGAGCGTCATAGGCCGCAGCAACGTTTCGTCGCCGCTGTCGAAGAAGGGGCGTTGCAGCTTGATGATGGCCTGCATGGTGGTGCTCAGCGTGTGTTGCCGCTGCTTCAGCGCCTCGATGAAGTCGCGGGCACGGTCGACACGCTCGCGCAGGTAACTGGCGCCGTCGCGCTCGGCACGGCTGAGCGTCTTGGGGTCGCGCTGCTCATAGGTCTGGAGCAGGCGACGGTCATCGTCGCTGACGCGCAGGGGCGGCACACGGCCGTTGTTGAGCGTCATGGTGAGATGGCCGTAGGGATCGTTCTCGACAATGAAGTCGGGCGTTATCTGCTGCAGGTTACGCCCCACGGCCTCGCCCATGGAGCTGCCGGGCCGCGGATTGAGGCGCCGCACCTCATGCTGGAGACGTCGCACCTCAGCTTCGGAGAGCTGCATGCTGCGCGCGATCCGGTCCCAACGATTGAGCATGAGCGTGTCGAAATGTTTCTCGAGCACCTCGCATAGCTTTTGCTTGAGTGGCGTGTCACGGTCGGCGGCACGCTGCACCTGCAGCAGCAGGCACTCCTGGAGCGAGCGTGCGCCGACGCCGGCAGGCTCGAAGGTCTGGAGAATGGTGAGCAGGCGCTGCAGCTCGTCAGGCGTCGTGACGACGTTGTGGTAGACTTCGAGCTCGTCGGCAATCTGCTGCAGGGGCACACGCAGCAGTCCGTCATCGTCGAGCGAGCCGATGAGGTATCGCAGTATCTCCTCCTCATGCTCGCTGAGCCGCAGGTAACCAATCTGTTCCTCAAGCTGGTCGTAGAACGAGAGCGTCTCGCTGACAATGGCCTCGGGGATGGCTCGTGTGCCAGGCAGATGGTCGGGCACGTCATCGGGCGAGCTATAGTCAGCGGTCTGGTCGCTATAGCTGTCGACGGGAGGGTATTCGGCCGCTGTTTCATCATCGGGCCACTCGTCGGTGCTGTCGCGCTCGAGGGTGGTGTTGTCCTTCAACTCCTGGTCGACACGCTCGTAGAGGGCCTCGACTGGCATCTCGGTCAGCTGGCTGACGAGAAGCTGCTGAGGCGTGAGGGTCTGAAGCTGTGCCTGCACCTGAGTGCCTACTTGAGTGAATTTGCTTGCCATGGTGGAAACGTTGAATGATTGAAAAGTTCTTCGCAGCGATTCCCCGTCTTGACCGGTGAACGTCCTCCCCTGGGGAACGGAGAGGGGGCTGGGGTCGGGGTCTGGATCAGGGCTGTACGTTTTCAGAACCTCCAATAGAGTTGAAGGTCGAAGTTGTTGCTGCGTCGCTTGGCGGCAGCGGCAGCGGCGACGGCGTAGTCATAGTTGAACTGCAGCATCAGGTTGGGGTGCAGTGTGTGCTGCGCCGAGAGGCCGTAAAGCGAGCGGGCGTGATCAAAGGTCTTGGCTTCGCGGTAGACGTCGTAGTGGAGAAAGAGGCGCGTGCGGTGCCACGATGGCGTGCCGACGATGGCGTACCACGCATCGGCCTTGCCGCAGGCATTGTCGACGGCATACTCAGCGCGTGCGGCCCAGCGTCCATCGTAGCTCAGACCAAAGCTCAGACGGCGGCGGTCAAAGCTGTTGCCGTCAGTGGCGACATAGTTGCCCCGCCAGGCGAAGGCACCGATCTTCAACGGCTCGACGGGCGCCACCGTGACACCCCCGATGAAGTCCTTGCGCGTGTCCTTATCGGCAAAGTTAATGCCCTGCCCGTTGAAGACACCGAACTGGTAGTGGAGCAAGCGGTGACCGTCGGCACCGACGGGGAAGAGGTCGCCCTGCAGCTGCAAGCCGAAGTCGCGTCCGTTGCTGGCATGTTCGCCGGTGCGGTCGCTGAAGCCAGCCATCTTCAGTGTGAGCTGCGCGTAGTTGCCCTTGCCTATGAGCCAGGGGTGCATGGGGTTCTCGAATGTGAAGGGACGCTTCATTTGTCCGAACTTGACGCGCAACGCCTTCCATCGCTGCCATTCGACCCACGCGTCGACGATGCGAGGGCTGGCGAGCGAACTGGTGTTGCCATTGATCTGTGCCTGCAGCTTGAAGGCGAAATCGCCGAGGCGGCTGTCGACGTAGAGCCTGACGAGGCGCAACGACATATCGACCTGCTTATCGGCACTTGCATCGTCGGTGGCGCTGACCTGTGAAATGACATAACCGCCGAAGGTCGTGTGCTGCCGGGCCTCCTCGAGGATGCTCTGCGCAGTAGCAGGCAGGACGAGGAGCGTCAAGACGGACGTCAGGAACACCCTAAGACGTATATGCATAGCGAATTGTTTTATCTTTATGAGTAGTATGAATCAACATTTCTAGTCACTGTACCGTCAGCGGTCAGTTGCTTAAGCCTCAGCGCTGCGCGACGAGGCCTTGATGCCACGCCACACCCAGTAAGCGCCCAGCAGGATGAAGGGCACGGAGAGAAGCTGGCCCATATTGAAGAGCATACCGTTCTCGAAGTCGACCTGCACCTCCTTGGTGTACTCGATGAAGAAGCGGAAGGTGAAGATCAGGAAGATGCACAGCCCGAAGAAGAAACCTGTGCCGACACGGTCGGGACGACGGCGGTAGCACCACCAGCCGACGAAGAAGAAGAGGAGATAGGCCAGTGCCTCGTAGAGCTGACCGGGATGGCGTGGCAGCTGGTCGACCTGCTCGAAGACGAAAGCCCAGGGCACGTCCGTCGGCTTGCCGATTATCTCGGAGTTCATCAGGTTGCCGAAACGGATAGCAGAGGCGCAGACGGGCGTGACAATGCCGATATTATCCACGACGGTGAGGAATGGTAGCTTGGTGCGGCGGGAGTAGAGCCAAAGGGCAAAGATAAACATGATCGTGCCACCGTGTGAAGCCAAACCCGTATAGCCCGTGAAGCGCCATGAGCCGTCAGCCATCTGCCGCGCCGGGATGAACATCTCGAGCACGTGGGTCGGCGACGAGAGGAAATATTCGGGCTCATAGAAGAGGCAGTGTCCCAGGCGTGCACCGACAAGGATGCCGATGAAGGAATAGAGGAACAGCGGCTCGAACTTCTCGTCGGGGATACGCTGCTCCTTATAAAGGCGCTGCTCAAGCAGGAAGACCAGGAAGAGGCCGATACACCAGCAGAGCGAGTACCAGCGCACACCGAAGGAACCGATCGTGAATGCCACGACCTCTGGGTTCCAGTGGATAAATAAAGGATATAGCATTTTTATTAGGTTTAGAATTAACGTTATACGTTGAATCTGAAGTGCATGATGTCGCCGTCCTGCACGACGTAGTCCTTGCCTTCGACACCCATCTTGCCGGCCTCGCGCACGGCAGCCTCTGAACCATAGTGGATGTAGTCGTCATACTTGATGACCTCAGCGCGTATGAAGCCTTTCTCGAAATCGCTGTGGATGACGCCAGCACACTGCGGCGCTTTCCATCCGCGGCGGAAGGTCCATGCCTTGACCTCCATCTCGCCAGCGGTGATGAATGTCTGCAGCCCGAGCAGCGCGTAGATGGCCTTGATGAGACGATCACAGCCGCTCTCGCTGAGGCCCATATCCTCGAGGAACATCTGCTTCTCGTCGTAGCTCTCGAGTTCGGCGATGTCGGCCTCAGTCTGGGCGCTGATGATGAGCAGCGCGGCCTGCTCGTCGCTGATGGCCTCGCGCACCGCATCGACATAGGCGTTGCCGGCTGCTGCGGCGGCATCATCGACGTTGCAAACGTAGAGCACGGGCTTCGTCGTCAGGAGGAAAAGGTTGTGCGCGGCGGCCTGCTCGTCATCGGTGTCGAAAGTCACGGTGCGCGCACTGCGGCCCTCGACGAGAGCGCTCTTGTAGGCCTCGAGCACTGAGAGCTCAATCTTGGCCTGCTTGTCGCCGCCCACACGTGCCTGCTTCTCGACACGCTGGATGCGGCTCTCGACCGTCTCGAGGTCCTTCAGCTGCAACTCCGTGTCGATGATTTCCTTGTCACGGACAGGGTCTACGGAGCCGTCGACATGCACGATATTAGGGTCATCGAAGCAGCGAAGGACGTGAATAATAGCGTCACACTCGCGGATATTGCCCAAAAACTGATTGCCCAGGCCCTCGCCCTTGGAGGCTCCTTTGACGAGGCCTGCAATGTCAACAATCTCACACGTGGCAGGGACAATGCGTCCTGGGTGCACGAGCTCAGCCAGACGATTTAGACGCTCATCGGGCACGGTGATCTGGCCCATCTGAGCATCGATGGTACAAAAAGGAAAGTTAGCTGCCTGCGCCTTGGCGCTCGACAGACAGTTGAAGAGGGTGCTTTTACCTACGTTGGGAAGACCAACGATTCCTGCTTTTAAAGCCATAGTTGAATGAGAATATGAAGGTAACAGCCGTGGTGATGGCCGTTGGTTTTAACTGTTGAAGGGTTCTTGTTCCGACCTCGAGGTGATTTCACAGGCCAGCTCTGGCGCTATCTCGGCCAGCGGTTTCATGACGAAGTCACGACGGGCCATCAGTGGGTGGGGGATTGTCAGGTCAGGCTCATCGAGGCACACGTCGCCGTAAAGCAGAAGGTCGATGTCAATGGGCCGGTCAGCATAGCCGTCGATACTCTTGTGCTGCCGCCCGAGCTGTCGTTCGATCTGCTGGGTGACCTCGAGCACCTCACGCGGCGAGAGCGCCGTGCGATAGCAGGCCACTGCGTTGAGGAAACGATGAGCGCTGCTGAAGCCCCACGGCTCACTCTCGATAAGGGAGGAGCAGCGGACGAGGCTCCCCACGTGACGAGCCGTCAGGTCGATGGCCATGAGCAGCAGCGTATGGCGGTCTCCGAGATTGCTGCCGAAGGAGAGATAGAGGTCTGTCATTGCGCGCAGAGGGTGAAGATTGACGATCAGTCGTTGAGGATAAGCATGGCGTCGCCGTAGGTGCCGAAACGGTAGCGGTTGTCACGCAGCGCCTCTTTGTAGGCTTTCATGACCAAGTCATAGCCGCCATAGGCACACGTCAGCATGAGCAGCGTCGAATAGGGCATATAGAAATTAGCGATCATCGAGTCTGCAAGCCCGAACTCGTAGGGCGGATAGATGAACTTGTTGGTCCAGCCGTCGAACTCCTTCAGGCGGCAGTCGGCGCCGATGGCCGTCTCGAGGGCCCGCTGCACCGTAGTGCCTACGGCACATACGTGGTGTCCTTCCTCCTTCGCCTTATTGACCAGTCGGCAGGCCTCAGCCCCGACGTGCATCTCCTCACTCTCGGTCTTGTGCTTCGAGAGGTCCTCGACATCAATCTCGCGGAAGCAACCTAAGCCGCAGTGGAGCGTCAGATAAGCCATCTCGATACCCTTGATCTCCATTCGCTTAAGCAGTTGTTTGGAGAAGTGAAGACCAGCCGTGGGGGCTGTCACTGCGCCTTCGTTGCGCGCGAAGACGCACTGAAAATCCTCGATGTCCTGAGGCTCAGCCTTGCGCGTTATGATCTGCTTAGGCAGCGGAGCTTCACCAAGGGCATAGAGTGCCTCCTTGAACTCCTCGTGCGGTCCGTCGTAGAGGAAGCGCAGGGTGCGGCCACGGCTTGTCGTGTTATCGATGACCTCGGCGACCATTGACTCGTCCTCGCCGAAGTAGAGTTTATTGCCTATCCTGATCTTGCGAGCAGGCTCGACGAGGACGTCCCAAAGACGGAACTCCTGATTGAGTTCGCGCAGCAGGAAGACTTCAATCTTGGCGCCCGTCTTCTCCTTGTTGCCCTCGAGACGGGCGGGGAAGACCTTCGTGTCGTTGAAGACAAAGACGTCCTGATCGTCAAAATACTCAAGCAGGTCGTAGAAGTGTTCGCGATGTTCGATGATACCGCTCTGCGTATGCAGCACCATCAGCCGACATTCGTCGCGGAAAGGCACGGGATGCTGGGCGACGCGCTCTGGGTCGAGCTTGAACTTGAATTGTGATAGTTTCATAACTTTGAATGATTATGTGAGGGCGTTGTTAATGATCTCTTGTTGGCTGAGCCACTCGGGGAAGGCGTCCATCGTGAGGCAATCGGCCAACGTGGCAGCTCCGACACACGTACGGCACAGTGACGTTAGATGGGCTCCGCTGCCAAGGGCTTGGCCAATGTCGCGGGCCAAGGCCCGGATATATGTCCCCTTCGAGCATACGACACGAATCGTCATCGAGGGGTAGGCGACGGTGTCGGTCGGCACAGCCGGGGAGGTCAGGAAGGCTTTGTTGCGCATACCTGTTCGGGGGATGAAAGCCCCTTTCCCCGCCACCCCTGTGATGAGGAGGGCGTCGCTGCCGATATTATTCATTGGTTTCTCAGACGATAATAGCTCTTCTCCATCATGAGGGGAACCAGAGAGGGGATTATTAAAATCCAACAACTCAATCTCGTCGATCACCAATAGCTTGGGCTTCAGCGTGACGTTCTTGTCACTGCGTGCCAGGTCGTAAGCACGTTTGCCCTCGACCTTCACGGCCGAATAGGCTGGTGGCACTTGCTCAATGGGCCCGACAAAGCGCTGCAACACGTCCTCGACCAGAGGGCGCGTGATATGCTCCGAGGGATAATAAGCATCAATCTCATGCTCCAGGTCGAACGAGGGTGTCGTCGCACCCAGGCGCAGCGTGGCAATATATTCTTTTGTGCCCGCCTGCAACTCATCGATGCGCTTTGTGGCACGCCCCGTACAGACGATGATCACGCCTGTTGCTAACGGGTCCAGCGTGCCGGCGTGCCCCACTTTCAGCTTCTTCGTGCCAAGTCGTTTGCATAGCAGCCACCGCACCTTATTCACCACATCGAACGAAGTCCACCGATAGGGTTTGTCGATATAAAGTATTTCGCCTGCCTGAGGATTCATGTCAGTCTATCATTACGAGTGAGTGGCCTGTCCAAAGCAAAGCCAGGATGACAATACCTACAATGATGCGATAGACGCCAAAGGCCCTAAACCCATACTTAGCCAGGAAATCCACAAACCACTTCATGGCAAGCAGAGCGACCACGAAGGCTACGGCACAGCCTAAGGCCAGCATCAGCAGATTGTCGCGCGTGGCCCAGCTGGCATCCGCCTCATCGCCGAAGAACAGGTGCAGGAAGTCCAGCGCAGTGGCTGCCGCCATCGTCGGCACAGCCAAGAAGAAAGAGAACTCGGCCGCAGCACGGCGCGTGAGTTTCTGAGCCATACCACCGACGATGGTGGCCATGGAGCGCGAGACGCCAGGAATCATGGCGATGCACTGGAAGAGGCCGATGCGGAAAGCGCGCTTCTCGGTCAAGGGGGTCTGTTCACTGCCCGCATTGAACAGGCGGTCGCAGAAGAGCATGAACACGCCGCCAACAACCAGCATCACAGCCACCACCTCGACGCTCTCGAGAAAACGGTCGATGAGCCCCGACGCCTTGCCCAGAAAGCCGATGACGACAGCGGGGATGAAAGCCACGAGTAGCTTCCAGTAGAAGTCCCACTTGTGAAGAAAGGCCTGAAAGGGTGTGCTACCGGCGGGCGCCGGCTCGTGATTGAGGCGGAAGAAGCGCTTCCAGTAGAGACAGACGACCGAGAGTATGGCACCGAACTGAATGATGATCGTAAAGGCCTTGACGAAAGGGGTGCTCTCCACGCCCAGCAGGTTCTGCGTGATGATCATGTGCCCCGTCGAGGACACGGGCAGGAATTCTGTCAAGCCCTCAACGATGGCGATGATGATGGTCTCGAATGGGGTCATGATTGTGCCTCCTTATCCTTAGAACGCCACATGATGCCGACACCGATGATAACGAAGCCGATGAAAGCCAGTGCCGGAGCCAGTTTGATACGCGTGGCGCTGAAAATATCTGGGTTGAAGGCCGTCTCCGTGGAGCCCGCACCGGACATGAGGATAAAGCCCAAGATGACCACGGCCATCCCGATGGTGATGACGATGAAGTTTTTTCGTCCGAAAGCGAAATTGTTCTTTTCCATATGATGAGAGAATAATAGTAAATAAAAAGTGGTGGGAGCGTGAGCGCTATCTGTACATCTCGTTCTCCTTCATTCGCAGGAAATGGCCGACGCTGACCCACGTGCAGACAAGCGTCAGCAACAGCCCCGCAACAAGCACCGAGCCCGCCATGACAGCGATGATGGACGGCGTGACGATGGTGGAGACGGACGCGTCCTGAGCCATCATCCATCGGATGGCGACAAACAGCAGCGCGTCGGCCAGCACGGCGGCAGTCAGGCCGATGCTCAAGCTGCGGCGGATAAAGGGCCAACGGATGAAGCCCCACGAGGCTCCGACAAGGCGCATCGTATGAATCGTGAAGCGACGTGAGTAGACGCTCAACCTGACCGTATTATTGATTAGCACGACAGAGATGACCATCAGCAACAGGGCCAGCACGGATAGCCAAAAGGTAGCGCGGCGAAGCGTGTGGTTGAGGTTGTCAACAAGATCGCGCTGGTAGACGACGTCAGCCACCTGCCACATTGACTTCAGCTCCTTGGAGATCCACAGGAGACTGTCAGTGCAGGCATAATCTGCATTGACGTTAAGCTCGATGCTCGACGTGTAGGGATTCTCGCCGCCCAGGAATTCGGTGGGATCGGTGCCCATACGCTCGCTCTCCTCCTGCAGTACCTGGTCACGCGTGATAACCGTCGTGCGATGCACATAGGGGCGGTCCTTCAGACGCAACGCCAGCGCATCGGCATCGGCCGTCTCAACATCATCGTCCAACAAGAGCGTCACGGTCAGATTCTCGCGCACGGACTGAGACAGCCGGCGAGCCGAAAGGCCAAAGAGCACAACAAGCCCCAACAGCAGCAGCACCAGCGTCGTTGAGATACACGACGTCAGCCATTGCATACGGCCTAAAGTCCTGTGATGTTTCATATCTTCTATCTTGGTCTGCAGAGCAGAGGGTTAAGTTTTGATTAATATTATAAGGTTAGAATGAAGGTGAGGCCATGCCAAGGGCTACGCCGGAGGACATTCCTCGCCCTGCAGCGTTGCCGACGTACTGCCTGTGATACGCACCATGACACGATCGCCGATGTGGTGAGAACCACGGTCGAAGACGACAACCCAATTCTGCTCGGTGCGACCGAACAACTGGCTGCGGCTACGCTTGCTCGTCCCCTCGACCAGCACCTCAACCGTCTTGCCGACCAGCGCTGCGTGGCGCTCGGCAGAGATACCATTCTGCAAGGCTATGATTTCGTTGAGGCGGCGTACCTTCACCTTCTCAGGCACGTCGTCGGGCAGATGGCGGCTGGCATAAGTGCCCGGCCGCTCCGAGTATTTAAACATGAAGGCCGAGTCGTAGCCTACCTCCTGCAACAACGAGAGTGATAGCTGATGGTCGGCCTCCGTCTCGCCGCAGTAGCCGACGAAGATGTCCGTCGACAGGCCACAGTCGGGAACAATACGACGGATGGCCGCCACGCGCTCGAGATACCACTCACGCGTGTATTTTCGGTTCATGCGGCTGAGCACGCTATCGCTGCCGCTCTGCACAGGCAAGTGAATGTGGCGGCACACATTAGGCTCCTCAGCGATCACACGCAGCGTCTCATCGCTCATGTCCTTTGGATGGCTGGTGGTGAAGCGAACGCGCATCTCAGGCACAGCACGTGCCACCATGCGCAAGAGATCGGGGAAACGGCAACCGTCAGATTGGCCGTCGGCCATCGTCCCGGCTCCTTGATAAAAATAGCTGTTCACATTCTGACCCAACAACGTCACCTCCTTGAAGCCACGGTCACGCAAGTCGCGCACCTCGCGTAGGATGCTTTCGACATCACGGCTGCGCTCACGACCACGTGTGTAAGGCACTATACAGTAGTGGCAGAAGTTGTTACAGCCACGCATTATGCTGACGAAGCCCCCGATGAGATTGGCGTGAAGACGAAGCGGCACGACGTCGCGGTAGGTCTCCGTCGTCGACAGCGTCACATCGACAGCTTTCTCGCCCAGTTCGGCCTGACCGACGAGCTCAGGCAGGTTCATGTAAGCATCCGGACCGCACACGATATCAACGCCGTGGTGCTCGACAAGTTCCTCACGGACACGCTCTGCCATACATCCCAGCACGCCGATGATGAGCTTCCGACGACGGCGGATACTGCGGAGATATTCCAGCCGCGAGAGGATCTTCTGCTCAGCATTATCGCGGACAGAACAAGTGTTAAGGAAGACGGCATCAGCCGTGTCCAAGTCCGGCGTGACCTCGTAACCTGCCATTTGCATGACAGAGGCCACGACCTCCGAGTCGGCCACGTTCATTTGACATCCGTAAGTTTCTATCAACAGTTTTTTCATCGCATGAAAAACTTATTAGCTCATTTTCGGGTGCAAAGATACAACCTCAAAAAGGCGAAGTCAAGAAAAAAGACTTTTTTTTGCATTTTGGAGACCATTTTTATGCCCGAAACCGTCAGGTGCGGTCATCGCCGTGGAAGAACTGTCGCCAGTCTCCCTTCTTCTTGCCGCGCGTCGCAACCTCGGCGTCGCCCTGAGTATGCTGGCGGCCCTTATCATGACGCGACGTCTTGCGACCCTTTGTCTTGCCGAAAGTCTTGGCACCCTCTTCCTGTCGTTTCTCGAAGCGGCGCTGAGCCCTGTTCTTAGGCCGTGCGGGCTCCGCTTCGTTGGCGACAGGTGCCTCAGCCACATCAATGCCGATGCGCCGGCCCTTGTAGGTGAAACCTTTCAGGGCCTTCAGCACACGATCGGCCTCGGCGTCCGGCACTTCGAAGAACGAGAAGGTCGGGCGCAGGTCGATGCGGCCCATATCAATCTTCGGCCCCGAGCAACGATTGTTGACCAGACCAATGATTTCACGGGCATAGAAACCGTCGACCTTGCCCAGGGTGATGAAGAGGCGCGTATAGCCCTCCTCGGGAGCATGATCGCCCTCGGCACGGCGTCGTCCGTCGCCCGACGAGCCCCAATCCGAGCCTTTCCCCTTCCGCTTGCTCTCTTTGTGTTCCGGGTCTATCTCCTCGATTTCAGGAGCACTGGCATAGTAACGCAGGAAACGGTTGAACTCGCGACTGACGACGCGCTTCAACAGGTCATCCTTGTCCAACCACTCCAACTTACGTCGCACCTCAGGCAGAAAGCCAGCAATCTCGTCCTCATCGACCTCCACCCGTTCGATATCGTCGATGACTTTCCACAGTTGCTTCGAGCATATCTCCTTGGGCGATGGCAGCGTGCCACGCACGAACTCCTTCTTGATCGTACGCTCAACGTCACGTATGCGTCCACGCTCACGGCTATGAACGATGCAGATGCTCGTTCCCTTCTTGCCTGCACGACCCGTACGTCCGCTACGGTGCGTATAGTTCTCAATATCATCGGGCATACCGAAGTTGATGACATGAGTCAGATCATCGACGTCCAGTCCGCGCGCAGCCACGTCAGTAGCCACGAGCAACTGAATCCGGTGTTGTCGGAAACGCTGCATCGTCAGGTCGCGTTGCTGCTGCGACAAGTCGCCGTGCAGCGCATCGGCATTATAGCCGTCTTGTATCAAACGGTCTGCTATCTCCTGCGTCTCCATACGCGTACGACAGAAGACGATGGCGTAGATCTTCGGGTAGTAGTCGACCACACGTTTCAGGGCGTGATATTTGTCGCTCGCGCGTACCATATAATATATATGATTGACATGCTCGGCACCCTCGTTGCGGCTCCCGACGACAATCTCGCGGGCATCGGTCAGGTAGTTTTTGGCGATACGCTCGATATCCTTGCTCATCGTGGCCGAGAAGAGCAACGTCGTATGCGACCGTGGAACGCCCTCGAGGATGGCGTCAATGCTCTCCGAGAAGCCCATACTGAGCATCTCGTCTGCCTCGTCGAGGATCACCGTCTGCACACGCTCCAGTTTGGCTGCACCACGATGCATCAGGTCTATCAGGCGGCCAGGCGTGGCCACGATGATGTTGACGCCCTTCCGTAAGGCCCGTATTTGCGGCTCAATATTCGTTCCTCCATAGACGGGGAGGATGCGAACGCCGGGCAGGTATTTCGCGAACGACTCCAAGTCGTCGGCGATCTGCAGACACAGCTCTCGCGTCGGCGAGAGAATGATGGCCGCCGGCTCCGAACCGTCGGTGGAAACGGCCGCAGCACCCTCGACAGGATCATCGCCATCGACAAGAGGGTTACTGAGTTTCTGCAGCAGCGGCAGGCCGTAGGCCGCCGTCTTGCCGGTGCCGGTCTGCGCCAGCGCCACCAGATCTTGTTGGCTGTTGAGTTGATGGGGGATGACGGCTTCCTGCACGGGCATGGGCGTCTCGAAGCCCAGTTCCGTGATGGCTTCAAGAAGGGGGGCACTGAGGCCTAATTCTGCAAATGTCATATCATTGAAGGTAAAAGGGAGAGGACTAAAAAAAAGTCCGCAACCTCCGAAGAGATTTGCGGACCAACGCCCTAAGCGCTCCAGGATGGGCTTGAACCAACGACCCCCTGATTAACAGTCAGGTGCTCTA